>NZ_JACEHK010000015.1:300000-585548 GCF_025377685.1 Anaerobacillus sp. CMMVII
TGTTCACTTAATTGAGCCTATTATATCTCAGCTAAAAACGATTAAGAAAATCCTTGTCCATAATTGTAAAAATGAAACTGAGCAGTTATCGGACTATGATGCTTGGGTAAGTCAATATGAAAAAGGCGATTATCCGCGGGCGATCCTTGATGAGGAAGATCTAGCATGTTTGTTATATACAAGTGGTACAACTGGGAATCCTAAGGGGGTCATGCTTACTCATCGAAACAATTATTTGCATGCACTAAGTACCATGCACCATTTACGTGTTTCTGACCAAGATACATTACTGCATATCTTACCTATGTTTCACGTAAATGGCTGGGGATCTCCTTTTTATTATACAGCTAATGGAGCTACACAAGTTATGATCCGTAAAGCTCAACCTGAACACATTTTTGAAAAAATTCAAAAGTACGGTGTTACAATAGCGCATATGGCCCCAACTGTCCTTAATTCTTTATTAGAATTTCATAAACAATACAAACCAAAAGTTGAGCAAGCCATGCGGGTAGTTATTGCTGGTTCTGCACCACCACCAGCATTTGTCGGTAGAGTAGAGGAGGATTTGGGCTGGGAGTTCATTCAAGTCTACGGAATGACTGAAATCTCACCGTTAGTAACAACTTCTCGAATTCGGTCTCAGCATGTTGAATTACCTATAGAAGATTTGTATCGCCTAAAAGCAAAAGCTGGATATGCGATGATAGGTTGCCAAGTTAAGGTAATAAATGATGAAGGGCTAGAAGTTGCGAAAAATGGTCAAGAAATTGGTGAGATTGTTACGCGTTCAAATGGAGTAATGAAGGGCTATTGGAAGAATGACGAAGCGACTCTAGATACAATTCGCAATGGTTGGCTTCATACAGGAGATATGGCAACTGTTGATGAGCGTGGATACATCGATATTGTTGATCGCAAGAAGGATGTGATTATTTCTGGTGGAGAAAATATTTCTTCCATTGAGGTTGAAGGAGTTTTATATGAGCATCCAGCCGTTTTAGAAGCTGCTGTTGTTTCAATACCACATGAGAAATGGGGAGAAGTTCCACATGCAGTCATAGTTATAAGGGATGGTCATGTGGTGACTGAAGAAGAGATTATAAGATTTTGCAGAGAAAAGTTAGCTCATTTTAAAGCACCAAAATCTGTTACTTTTACTGAAGAACTTCCTAAAACAGCTTCTGGAAAAATACAAAAAGTGCACCTTCGAAAAGAATTTTGGAAAACAGATCGCTTAGTAAATTAACATAAAGATGAGGATAACCATTAGTGGTTGTCCTTTTTTGAATTATGAAACTGAGTTATGAGTTTTATGAAGGGATTGCTTCGAAGCGATTCTATAAAAAACTCAAAACTCAACATTCAAAAATCAAAACCCTACACGAAATTACCAATTAGGAAGAAAATCTGCTACTATAATTGTAGTGTAAAAATTTTCTAACAAGGAGATTCGGATGAGCAAATTATTAGAATTAGATCGAGTTATTGGTGGCTACCATAGAGGAAAGCCTGTCTTGCACGATATATCTTTTTCTGTAAATAAGGGTGAGATTGTTGGTTTAATTGGTTTAAATGGTGCGGGTAAAAGTACAACAATTAAACATATCTTAGGTTTAATGGAAGCTCAAGAAGGTGAAATCCGTATTAACGGGAAGAACTTTCTAGAAGACCCCAACGAATATCGCCGCTCCTATTCTTACATACCTGAAACACCAATACTGTATGAGGATTTAACATTACAGGAGCACCTAAATGTTACAGCTATGGCTTATGGATTATCACAAGCAGAGTTAAAAGAAAGAAGCACCTATTTATTAAAAGAGTTCCGTATGGAAAAAATGTTAAATTGGTTTCCAGGTCATTTTTCAAAGGGAATGCGTCAAAAGGTTATGATTATGTGTGCTTTTTTGCTGTATCCTCCATTGTATATCGTTGATGAGCCTTTTATTGGGTTAGATCCAATTGCTATTAAATCTTTACTTAATCATATTGTAGACATGAAAGAGCGAGGAGCGGGAATTCTAATGTCTACTCATATTCTTTCAACAGCTGAAAGATACTGTGATCGTTTTATTATGCTCCATCACGGAAAGATCATTGTAGAAGGTACTTTAGCGGAGCTTAGGGTGAAAACGAATATGCCGAATGCTGCTTTAGATGACATTTACATTGAAATAACGAAGGAAGATTAATTATGAATAGTATTCAAGATTTATGGGGGAAACGAGCAAAAGAGTACTGGAATATGGCGATTCGCTACTTTCGATTAATAGGAAATAGTGGCTTTTTGTTCGCGATCTATATCGCAATTATTGTGGGAAGTTACTATTATAGTGAATTATTAAAATGGTTACCAGAGAGGTTTCCAGCAACGATCTTCTTAGCTGTAATCACAGCTCTTCTTTTAACGAGGAGCCCATTACGGTCATTTATCAAAGAAGGTGACATTGTCTTTTTGTCACCAGTAGAAGGAAAGCTAGCGTCCTATTTTCGCGCTTCTTTTTACTATTCATTCATTCTCCAATCTTTTGTTATTGTATTAGTGATTGTATTATTAACCCCTTTATACCGACATTTTATTGTTGATGATGCGAAAAGTCTTATACTAGTCCTCGTCATTTTATTTGTTAGTAAAGGCTGGAATCTTCTAGCTCAAGGTGAAGAAGGTAGGCTTTTATATGCTAGTGTTCGTAGGACGCATAAGTTTGGGAGATTTATGATCAACATGACATTAACATATTTACTATTTGCCGGAGCATCTCTCTATTTTTTAGTTACACTTTTTGCTATCAAAGGATTATTGATGTTGTTTTATTATCAACACTTAAAGAAACAGCATAGCTTAAAGTGGGAGCACTTAATCGAAGTAGAAGAACGAATGGTTATGTCATTCTACCGAATTGCTAATATGTTTACAGATGTACCAAAATTAAGTACTCGGGTAAAAAGCAGAAAACTATTAAGTGGGATTGCTAATTTCCTTCCCTTTAACCAAAGTTCAACATTTAAGTATTTATATTTAAAATCATTTATTAGAGCAAATGATTACTTTGGTATCTATGTCCGTTTATTGGTCATAGGAGTCGTTTTCATTTTTTATGTACAATTTGACTATGGTAAGGTATTTATTTCTATACTTTTACTCTATATGTCAGCTTTGCAACTATCGACGTTAAGCCAACATCATAGGTTATTAATCTGGACAGATTTGTATCCAATTAATAAGGAAACTCAAACGGATTCCTTTACGTTTATTGTTGCAGTTTTGTTAATCATAAAAACGATCGTCTTTACGCTTGCAACATTTATCGCAACAAATTCGTTGATGGAATCGTTAATTGTTTTGGGCATCGGGATGACCTTTAGTTATGTCTATTCATCTATCCTCTTACATAGAAAAAAGGTAAATGAAAGATAATCTAATGTAGAAAGGAAACGATTATGGCTGAACTTTATGAAGAGAAAGCAAAAAATGAACTAATGCGCTGGCAACGAAAGTTAGCTAAAAATGGTTTCTTTGCAAAAAAGTATGCCAAACATCTACAAACAAAGATTAATGAACGTATTCCAGAAAAAATCCATCATTTATTTACAACGAGTGTAAAAAAAATGGTCTATGCAACGTTGGTCGGCTCTGAATATACGACGACCACCATACCTTTAGAAGAAGCATCGCTTCAACAGCGGGAAGAACGATTAGATGAAAAAATTAAATTCTATAAAAAAACGGCTGCAATTGAAGGTGCCGGAACAGGTGCGGGTGGAATCCTCCTGGGAATGGTTGACTTTCCGTTGCTTTTGTCAATCAAAATGAAATTCTTATTTGAAGCCGCCAGTCTTTATGGTTTTGATGTTAAGGACTACCGTGAAAGACTGTTTATTTTATATCTATTTCAGCTGGCTTTTTCAAGTGCTGAAAAAAAGAAACAAGTTTATCAAACGATAAAAAATTGGGATGAAATAAAGGAACAGCTCCCAGAGAAAGATGTTTATTTGGAGGAAATTGATTGGAAGGCATTTCAACTAGAATATCGTGATCATATAGATTTAGTTAAGATGTTGCAATTGATCCCAGGATTTGGTGCAATAGTTGGCGCCTTCGCCAACTATCACTTCCTTGAAGTTCTAAGCGAAACAGCAAAAAATGGATATAGAATGCGGATTTTTAATTCGGGGAAGTAATTCTTCGTAGTGCGGTTATGAGTGTAGAGTTGGTGATTATAAATTCAGCGATGCTTAAATAAGCCCCTACTGCAACTGCAGATAGGGGCTTAGCTCAAAACTCAAAATCTACATTTCATTCGTATAGTACAACGCCAATTCACCCAGTAATTTTGCGGAGATTAAAAGCGATTTTTCATTGATATCAAACTTTGGATGGTGATGTGGATATGCTTTTTCCAAAGTGGGACATTTTGCTCCTGTAAAGAAGAAAGCACCTTTTACGTGATGGAGATAGTAAGAAAAATCTTCGCCTCCCATTTGTGGAATCATGTCTTCTACTTCGAGCACACCTGGGATAGTCTTTGCTAAAATTCCGACTTGAAGCGCTTCCTCATGGTGATTGACAACTGCTGGATAACCTCTTTGATAATCAACGGTACCAGTAACGTCTCCAGCCAGACATACACCTTCTACAACTCTTTTAATTTCATTTTCCAGTAAGGTTTGTACTTTTTCATTAAATGATCTGGCAGTACCAATGATTTTTACACTATCGGCTATTACATTAAACGCATTTTTTGCTTCGAATGATCCAACTGAAATGACGGCTGAGTCCATTGGACTTACGCGTCTGCTAACAATTTGTTGCAGGGCTAAGACCAGCTGAGCACCTATAACGATTGAATCCTTTGTCTCATGAGGCTTTGCACCATGGCCACCTTGTCCTTGAATGGTAATTTCGAAACGATCAGCAGCAGCCATGATCGAGCCTGATTTGTATTGAATTTTCCCCAGTGGCTCAGTAGCCCAAAGATGAGTTCCAAAAATGTAGTCCACTCCCTCTAAACAGCCGTCCTCGATCATTGCTTTGGCACCACCTGGTGCTAGCTCTTCAGCATGCTGATGAATGAAAACAATCGTTCCTGCTAATTCATCTTTTATTGAATGTAAAGCTTTGGCTAACCCTAGTAAACTTGCGGTATGCCCGTCGTGCCCACAAGCATGCATGACACCAGGAACTTTTGATTTATAAGGGACATCTTTCTCATCCTGAATTGGAAGAGCGTCAAAATCTGCTCTTAAGGCTACTGTTTTCCCTGGTTTTTTCCCTTTAAGAACTGCAACCACACCTCGTCCACCAACTTGTTCACGAACTTCATGACCAAGTTCGCGATGAAAATTAGCAATGTATTTTGGCGTCTCTACTTCATGAAATGATAATTCAGGGTTTTCATGAAAATGACGGCGCAAAGATACAATCTCCTCATAGATTTCATCAATAGTATTAAATAGTTTTTCTTGCATAATGGCCTCCTTATACTTTTGGGCGAAAAAAGCTTTAATAAAAACCCCAGGCCCACAAAGAAGAGTGGGATCTGGGGCTAGTTTTAATTGTTACTAAAAATTGAAAGGAATATATTGTGCTAAATAACCTGAAAGCCTTGCAAATAAGCCCGTGTATAATAGAATACCAAGAAGGACCATGATTCCACCACTTATTTTTTGTATCATTGGAATAAACTTATTCATTTTTCTAATTTTGTTTAATGATCTTGAATATATTAAAGCTACAATTAGGAACGGAATGCCCATCCCAATAGAATAAACAAATAATAAAAACATTCCTGATGCCATCGTTCCACTTTGTGCTGCTAAAATTAAAATTGAAGATAATGCTAGACCAATACAAGGGGACCAACCTGCTCCAAAGACAAAGCCGAACATAACCGAACCGAGAAAGCTTGTTGATTTTTTAGGCTTTGTTTGCAAGCGTTTCTCACTCATTAACATTTTAATTGAAAATAAGCCTAACATTTGTAGTCCCAGGACTACTATAACAATTCCGCCAATTTTCTCAAGGAGTTCCCGGTTTTTCATAAAGATTTGTCCAAAGAATGTACTAGATGCGCCTAATAGCAAAAAGATAATTGTAAAGCCAATAATAAAGCCGATACTTCTAGAGATAATGAGCTTTTTATCTGCAGCTAGTTGATTGTTCGAGATTTGTGTCCCAGTAAGTTGTGCTAAGTATGCTGGTACAAGTGGGAAAACACATGGAGATAAAAAAGAAATAATTCCTGCAAAAAGAGCAAGCCAAATCGAGATAAACGTAAATTCTGTTATGACCAAATTAAACACCTCATTAGTTTAGAGTTTAGAGTTATGAGTTTAGAGTTATGAAAGTAAGGCTTCGTAGAAAAGCTTAATACTACTCAACACTCAAAACTTACATATCTATTTTATCATGGACAATGTTAACAAATTGAAAACAATTTTGTAACTTTATGATAACCTCCTACGTATTAAAAAGAAAGTCGATTGCATTCAGTATTTGTCGAATGTACGTTAAAATAGTGTAAAGTATAGAGTAGTTGAGCTTCCTAGAGATGCATTCACAACTCAAAACTCAAAACTCTACACTCTAAAAGAAGGGGGGACAATTTATGCGAAAAAGAATCATAGTTGGTTCGCTATTGCTTTTAATAATGATCGTAATAAGCATTTCTATTTATATAGGTATTATTATCGCAGGAAACTATGCGATCGATAATAAAAAACTCGTAATGAGTTCAAATACGACATTAGTAGATAAAAATGGAGAGGTAATAACAAGCTTATTTGTTGAAAATCGTGAAATTGTTCCGCTTACTTCGGTACCCCTTCATGTTCAAGATGCCTTTATTGCCGTTGAGGATGCTAGATTTTATGATCATCGTGGGATCGATTTTCGCGCTATTGGCAGAGCGTTATATCGTGACATTGTTAGTAGGGCAAAAGTAGAAGGTGGTAGTACAATAACGCAACAATTAGTAAAAAATACATTCTTAACAAGTGAAAAGTCTTGGCTGCGAAAAACGAAAGAAGTGTTAATCGCAATAAATTTAGAACGTCGATATAGTAAAGAAGAAATTCTTGAAATGTATTTGAACCGAATTTATTTTGGGCATGGTGCATATGGAATCCAGGCTGCTTCAAAACTCTATTTTAATAAAGAAATAGGGGAACTGACAGTTGATGAAGGAGCTCTCTTAGCCAGTTTACCGAAAGCGCCAAATACGTATTCTCCCTTTAATAATCTGGAGTTAAGTAAACAACGAAGAGACCTAACGCTAAGCATCATGGAGCGACGTGGTTACTTAACTGCGGAGGAAACTGTCAGTCTTCAAGGGAGGACAATTAAAGTTGATTTTAATAAGATTACAGAGAATCCAGCGTATTTAACATATGTAGATATGGTTTTACAAGAGGCTGAGGCGCTTTATCAGCTTTCAAACGCGGAAATATTACGAGGTGGCTATACAATTGCTGTTCCAATGGATATGAGGCTTCAGGAAAGGTCGTATCAATTGTTTCAAAATCCAGATTATTTTCCAGAGGGTGGCCCTAATCAGGAGGTTGAAGGTGCAATAGTGTTATTAGATAGTGCTTCAGGTGGTGTCGTAGCCGCACAAGGGGGACGCAATTATGTCCGTAAAGGGCTAAATCGTGTCAACATCAAAAGGCAGCCTGGCTCAACGATTAAACCTTTGGTCGTATATGGTCCTGCTCTAGAAACTGGAATATATCAGCCTTATAGCTTACTAAAGGATGAATTAATCAGTTATAACGGTTATGAACCTAGGAACTACCATAACCGTTATGAGGGTCAGATGACGATGTATGACGCTCTAAAAGATTCTTCTAATGCGTCTGCGGTCTGGTTATTGAATGAACTTACAGTAGAAAAAGGTAAAAGCTATTTAGAAGAGATCGGATTGCCTATTCATGAGGATGGTTTAGCCCTTGCGTTAGGAGGAATGTCGGAGGGGATGACGCCTCTTCAGCTTGCTACTGCTTATCGGCCTTTTGCGATGGAAGGGAAAAAGGTAGACCCCTATTTTATAACTGAAATATACGATCGTAACGGGAACAAAATTGTTGAGAGGGCTAAGAGTGAACAACAAGTACTCTCTCCACAAACAGCTTGGTATATGACGAGAATGCTAGAAGCCGTGGTGAAAGAGGGGACTGGGCAGCCCGGGAGTATAAGTGGTTCTTTGGCAGGGAAAACTGGAACAACCTCTTATACAGAAGTCTCTGGAGCTGCGAGAGATGCCTGGTTTGTAGGCTATACCCCGAATGTAGTTGGGGCTTTATGGATGGGGTTTGATCGGACAGATCCCGATCATTATCTCACTGTAGGTAGCTCATATCCGACCAAATTATTTAAAGAAATCGTAAACGAGAATGACGCATTGGCGTTTGTAAAGCCACCCGGTGTTAACGATCTAGAGCCTCCTATTCGCTTTGTGGAGATTAATGATTTACAAGCAGATCTTGCCTTCAAAGATTTTGGACTAAATGTTAGATTAAACTGGACACCTTCGGCAGATGATAGACTTCAGTATCATATTTACGAAGTTAGTAGTTCGGGCAGATTAACGAAAGTTGGCCAAATCGAAGGGAAAGGTGAATATTTCGTTCGAGGTGTAAATTTATTTTCTCTAAATGAGTATGTTGTGAAACCATTTAATCCGCAAACCAACCTGGAAGGAAGCCCGTCAAATAACGCAAAAGTTCATTTTTCATTTGTAAGTGTTGCAGAATAACATATTAAACTTCACATTTATTGAAATGTGGAGTTTTTTGTTATGCCTTTTATAAAGGTTGGTTTCTCAAAGATTGATGCTAGTAGGTTTTTTTAATTATAGCCAGAAAATAACTAAGCAACTTGAAGTAAGAAAAAAGGATTTATTATATAAAAGGCCGTACATAGAGGTTATTAAAAATAGCTTTATTAATGAAAAATAACTGTTACCACATAATTTAGTTTAAATGGTGAAAAATACTATTACTAAAAAAGCCAATTAGAGGAGATAGAGATGATTGAAATTGAAGATAGACTTTTAGGCTTTTTACCCCAAATGGGAGTTATCCTAATCGCAATTAGCATGGTGATTGGCTTGTTGATTATACAACGAATTTATGATTGGGTGAATGAGAAGATTAAGTTGCCTTATATGGAAGAAGAAAATCTTCAACAACGTAAATTATTGGAGCAGAGAAAAGAAAGCGAGTAGATAAATGGACAATCACAGTTATCAAATAACAAAGCTTGAAATGACGATTACCTTAGTTTCAATGATTATTGGTGTAGGTATATTAACGTTGCCTAGGGCGCTAGCGAAAGCGATTGGAACTCCTGATGGTTGGATTGCAATTATTCTTGGTGCAGTGATTAATATGTTCATCGTTTATCTTATTGTTCGTCTTCACCGGAACTTCCCTGGTAAAACGTTTATCGGTTCTTGGGGAGACAAGCATATAGGAAAGTGGGTGGGGAAACTATTTAGTGTTTTGTTTCTTGTTTACTTTGTCATTTTGGTGGCGTATGAAGCTAGAATTTTAACGGTAGTAGTAAAAATCTATTTATTAGATCGTAGTCCAACTGAAGTTGTTGCTTTACTAGTTATTTTAGCAACAACATTTGCTGTAACGAAAGGAGTTCAAGGAATCGTTCACCTGAACTTAATGTTCTTTCCTATCGTTATGTTAATTTAATGATCATCATTGTTTTTAATGTACCCCAAGCAAATGTAGACGAGCTTTTACCGATTGCAGCTGAAGGACTTTCTCCGATTTTCACGGGAGTTTCAGAAACCGCACTCGCCTTTTTAGGAATAGAAATATTATTTTTCTTTTTAGCTTATGTTAAGCCTCAAGATTTAAAGGCTACGATGTTAAACGTTGGCATCGGTTTTATTGCGATTTTATATTTAATCATTACCTTGTTAAGTTTTACCGTCATCGGTTTTGGAGCTACAGAATCAACGACATTTCCGTTAGTTGCTCTGGCAAAGGAAGTAGAAATAATTGAAGGGGTAGTGGAGCGGATTGAACCATTTATGATAGCGGTCTGGATCATGTCGATTTTTAATACAATGGCTATCGCTCATTTCCTCGCCACCAAGATTGTCAAAGATGAGATGTTGAAGAAAATCAGATTTTCAAGTATCGCCATTTGGTTAGCAGGTATTGCCTTTATTATTATTTTTATCCCAGACTCTATCCAAGAAGCATTTTTATTAGGTGATTATGTATCGTACTTTGGCTTAGCGCTTACGTGCTCAGTTTTAGTTTCGGGATATCTATTAGTACTCTTGAAAAAGAAAGGCAATAAACAAGAGAAAAGCGAGGCGGTCTAAAGTGATTAGAATAGTCTTGGTAGTAATAGTATGCTTACTCCTTTTAACGTCTTGCTGGGATCGAAAAGAAATTGAAGAATTAGGTCTTGTTCTGGCGGTAGCTATCGACCCCCTAGAAGAGGAGGAGATGGAACAATTTGAAGGTCAATTTAAAAGAGAAACAAGGAAAGAACCTGAACAACTATTTAAATCGACATTTCAAATTGTCATTCCAAGTACGATAACTGAAGGCCGACAACTTGAAGAAAAGGCTTTTTTTAATATAAGTTCGGTAGGGCGAACGAACTTTAAAATCGTTCGAAATATAGCTTCGAGAAGAAGCCGGCGTTTAAATTTTGAACATTTAAAAGTAATCATCATTAATGAAAAATTAGCACGATCTGGAGCGATTGGCAAAATGGTTGACCTGTATATTAGAGATCATGAAATGCGCAGAAGAACGTTAATGTATGTCTCAAAAGGGAAAGCTGAAGACGTGTTAGAGAAGAAACTTCCTCTAGAAATGATGCCTGCGTTATCGATGAAGATGATCCAAGATAATTATCCAGCACATCAAGGGATGCCAGTCCCAGTAGAGATTGGTGAATTAAGTGGGGCTGTCATTGGTGAAAAAAGTTATCTTATTCCAAGAATTACTGCAAAAGAAGGGAAAGATTTTATCATTGCAGGTGCTGGGGTATTTCTTGGTAAGACAAATGAATTAATTGGTTGGTTAGGAGAAGAAGACCTTGAAGGGTATAATTTTATGGTAGGTGAGGCTGAAAATGCCATTGTCGAGGTTAGGTTTAAAGAAAATCTATTCGTTTATGAGCTTGATGGTATGGAGACTGAAATCAATTATATGCGAAAAAATGAGACTGACCATTTCCAGGTAAGAATAAAAACTGAGGGGACATTCGTAGAGAACTGGTTAGAAGGAGTTGAGATTGGTGATCAAGCGACGATAGAAGAGCTTGAGAAAGCTATAGAAGAGGAAATAAAATTCGTCACAGAAAAAATTGTGAAGAAGATGCAAGAAGAATTTCACGCTGATATTTTTAAACTATATACTTCCGTGAAAAAGAAGAATTATCCATACTGGACGAAAATTGAAGATCAATGGGACGGAAAAGATGGCTATTTTTCTAAAGCAGTTGTTGAGATTGATGTAAAAGCTAAGATTAGGCATTATATGACAAAAGAACGGTTAACATAGGGAGAAAATAATGCTAAAGAAACTATTTTCAAAATTAAATGCAAAAAGTGCACGCCAGGGGCATGATTATACAATTGCTCTTACGGGAAATTTAGATGAAACAGTTCAGTCAATAATAAATATTGTCGGTGAAAGCGATGATATTTTACAAAGAAACTTTTTAATTGGAAAGAAAATACCGGCAACGCTCTTCTTTGTAGATGGACTTTGTGATTCAGATAGTATAGAGGAGGATATTATCCGTCCGCTTATGTACTTTAATGAACAAGAAAAGCTTGATAAAAAACATCTTCTAACCTATATAGAAAATGAGGTAGTGACATTAAGTGAGGTTAAAACAGAAGAGTCATTAGAAAAAGCGATTCTTCCGTTATTATCAGGTGAAACGCTTCTTGTAATTGAAGGGATTAACAAATTAATTCTTTTGAAACAAGGCAATTTAATCAACGAAGTATTGCCGAACCAGAAAGTGAAGTTGTTGTTCGTGGTCCAAGAGATGGATTTGTCGAAACATTGCATACAAATATACTACAAATTCGCCGTAGAGTGAGAGATCCCAATCTGACTGTGCAGTTTGGGACGTTGGGCAGACGGGGAAAAAGTGATTTCGCGATTCTTTATCTTAAAGGCATTGCAAATGAGAAACATATCAAAGAAATGCGCTATCGAATTGCATGCATTGATAATGATCAAGTGTCTGAAACAGGGACATTAGAACAATTTATTGAGGATAATGTTTTATCGATTTTTCCACAAATGTTAAGAACTGAACGACCGGACAAAACAGTCACTGCATTAATGGCCGGGCAAGTGGTCGTTTTAAAAGATGGTAGTCCTTTTAGTCTTATGGCTCCTGTGACATTTCATATGCTGTTTCGTTCTCCTGAAGATTACTATGACCGTTGGCACATTAGTTCGTTAATTAGGCTTCTTAGATATATGGCAGCTTTTATAGCCGTATTTCTTCCCGCAATCTATATTGCGATGGTTTCTTACCACCAAGGAATGATCCCTACGTACTTAGCCATATCCATTGCCGGTTCAAGGGAAGGCGTACCTTTCCCTGCGTTTGTTGAAGCAATTATCATGGAAGTAACGATTGAGCTATTAAGAGAGGCAGGGGTACGTTTACCAAGGGCGGTAGGACAAACAATAGGAATTGTTGGTGGTCTTGTTATTGGTGATGCTGCAGTTAGAGCAGGAATTGTCAGTCCGATCATGGTAATCGTCGTAGCCCTCACCGCGATAGCATCATTTGCAATTCCCGCTTATAACGTAAGTATTACATTGCGTATTCTCCGTTTTGTAATGATGTTAAGCGCAGCATCCTTTGGTTTATATGGAATTGTTATTGTTTATATTTTTTTGAATATCCATTTAGTTGGTTTAAGAAGCTTAGGTACATACTATACGTCTCCTTTTGCTCCTTATCATTTTAAGGAATGGAAAGACTTAATAATTCGCTTGCCTTTAAGTGTTTTAAGCAGCCGTTTTTCTGAATTAAAACCGAAGGATCAAAAGAAACAAGGATAAATTTATCAAATTTATGAACTTTATTGTTTTTTGAACAAAAGTGTTAGATAAATCACATTTAATAAAAAATACTGCATGTAAGATGTAATTAAATAAGTGAAAAAAGATCAATTTTATGACAAGTTGCTCTAAATTCTATACACTTATTCCGATAAAGGATATAGTTAATAAAGTGTATTAACGAGATTTAACTGAAAAAATATAAATTATGTACTAGGCTGCATAAAGTACAGAGTATGAAGGGTGAGGGTACAATGACTACAAATCAATTTAATGACAACTTTTTAAAAGCAACTAGAGGAGAAAAGGTTTCTCATGTTCCTGTATGGTATATGAGACAGGCAGGGAGATCACAACCTGAGTATCGTGCGATTAAAGAAAAGTATTCACTTTTTGAAATTACACATCAACCTGAGCTTTGTGCTTATGTAACGAAGCTACCAGTTGATCAATATAATAATGATGCAGCAATTCTATATAAAGATATCATGACACCACTGCCTGCGATGGGGGTAGATGTTGAAATTAAAGCAGGAATTGGTCCAGTAATTGCAAATCCAGTTCGTACATTCCAAGATGTAGAAAAATTAGGAACAATCAATCCTGAAGCAGATGTTCCTTATGTATTAGACACTATAAAATTATTAAGAGAGCAATTAACTGTACCACTTATTTCTTTTGGTGGGGCGCCATTTACACTTGCAAGCTATATGATTGAAGGTGGACCTTCAAAAAACTATAATAATACAAAGGCGTTTATGTATTCACAGCCTGAAAGCTGGTTCCTACTTATGGACAAACTAGCAGATATGACAATCACGTACTGTAAATCGCAAATTAATGCTGGTTCCCAAGCCATACAGATTTTTGATTCTTGGGTAGGGGCACTTAATGTCGAAGATTACCGTATCTTCATTAAACCTGTGATGCACAAGATCTTTACAGCTTTAAAAGAAGAAAATGTTCCATTGATCATGTTTGGTGTTGGTGCTAGCCACTTAGCTAATGAGTGGCATGATCTTCCGCTAGATGTTGTTGGTCTTGACTGGAGATTATCAATTAAAGAAGCCGAAGAACGTGGAATTAAAAAAGCTGTACAAGGGAACTTAGATCCTGCGATTTTACTTGCTACATGGGATGTAATAGAAAAGAAAACGACAGAGATTTTGGATCAAGGCTTGGCTCACGAAGGCGGTTTCGTATTCAATCTAGGTCACGGCGTATTCCCACAAGTAAATCCGGACACATTACGTAGATTAACTGCTTTTGTTCATGAGTATACTGCGAAAAAACTATAAAAAGTTAAGAGTTATGAGTTTTGAGTTGTGAGTTATTGGAGCTTCTCAGAGATGCTTTCAAAGAAACTCAAAACTCAACACTCAAAACTCAAAACTCAACACTCAAAACTGGGGTAGAAAGGTGTATGGCAAATGTCTAAAAAAACGATTGGATTACTTGTTATGGCGTACGGGACTCCCCGGAGCGTAGCGGAAATTGAACCTTATTACACACATATTAGACGTGGAAGAAAGCCTTCTGATGAAATGTTGGCTGAATTAACAGAGCGTTATGAAGCAATTGGCGGTCTTTCTCCATTAGCAAGAATTACTGAAGCGCAAGGCCAAGGGTTAGAAAATAGACTAAACGAGTTAAGCACGGATGTTCAATTCAAGCTTTATTTAGGCTTAAAGCATATTGCGCCATTTATTGAAGATGCTGTTGACCAAATGAAGGCTGACGGAATTGAAGATGCTGTGAGCATAGTCCTAGCACCACATTACTCAACATTTAGTGTTAAGTCTTATAATGGCCGTGCAAAAGAGCATTCGGAGAAGATTAACGGACCGAAAATACATAGTATTGATAGTTGGTATGATCATCCGAAGTTTATTCAATATTGGACAGACGAAATTAAGAAGACAATGGCGACGATGACAGAAGAACAGAAGGATAAATCAGTTGTCATTTTCTCTGCTCATAGTTTACCGGAGAAAATATTACAATATGGTGATCCATATCCAGAGCAGTTGCAAAGAACCGCAGATTTAATTGCCAATGAAGCAGGGATCACTAACTATACGATTGGTTGGCAGAGTGAAGGGAATACTCCTGATCCATGGATTGGTCCTGATGTACAAGATCTAACTAGGGATCTTTATAACGAAAGCGGTTATACGGCCTATGTATATTGTCCGGTAGGATTTGTTGCAGATCATTTAGAAGTTCTTTACGACAATGATATAGAGTGTAAAAATGTGACAGACGAATTAGGTGTTGCATATTTTCGACCAGAAATGCCTAATGCGAAGCCAGAATTTATTGACTGTTTGGCAGATGTGGTGAGAACTAAGTTGACAGAGAAAGAAAGTGAATAATCATGAGTAGAAAAAGAGTTGCCATCATTGGAGGAGGAATTACCGGATTAACGGTTGCTTATTATTTACAAAAAGAAATATTGGCTAATAACCTCGATTGTGAATACCGCCTTTTTGAAAAGTCTGATAAACTAGGCGGGAAAATCGCTACTGATTATCGCAATGGCTTTGTCATTGAAATGGGTCCTGACTCATTTTTAGCAAGAAAGCAAAGTGCAACTAGGTTAGCTAAAGAAGTTGGACTAGAAAAAGAGCTAGTTTCTAATGGTGGTGGCGGAGCGTTTATTTTAAACAATAATAAGTTATATCCGATTCCAGGCGGAGCTATCATGGGAATTCCTACACAAATGGCACCTTTTGCGACTACTAAACTCTTCTCACCGCTAGGAAAACTAAGAGCGGCTGGCGATTTACTATTACCAAGAGCAAGTGATCCGGATGTCGATATGGCTTTAGGAAGTTTCTTTCGTAAGCGTCTTGGAAATGAAATCGTTGATAATCTAATCGAACCACTTTTGTCAGGAATTTATGCAGGTGACATTGATAAATTGAGCTTAATGGCAACATTTCCTCAGTTCCATCAAGTTGAACAGAAACACCGTAGTCTTATCTTAGGTATGAAAAAGGCCACTCCTCCAAAGCCCAAAACAGCCTCCAAGAAAGCAAAAGGTGGAATGTTCCTTTCATTTAAAAGAGGACTTGGATCATTAGTAGATGGAGTTGAAAAGTATTTAGATGAGGAAGCACTGGTTAAGGGTGTTGGACTAGTCAAATTAGAGAAAAAAGGTGAGTCATATGAACTAACATTCTCTAATGGGACAGTTGAAATGTTTGATTACGTAGTGATGGCTACGCCGCATCATGTAACGGAAGAGGCGCTACAGAATTATTCGTTTGTAAAACCATTGGCTGATATCCCTTCGACTTCAGTTGCTACAATTGCGATGGCCTTTCCACAATCCGCAATTAAAAAAGATATTAATGGTACTGGTTTTGTTGTTTCAAGGAAGAATGACTACAACATCACGGCTTGTACATGGACACACAAAAAATGGGATCATTCAGCTCCAGAAGGCTATGCATTGCTACGTTGTTATGTAGGGCGTGCGGGCAATGATGCGATTGTTGATTGGTCTGATGAAGAAATTATCAATGCCGTCCTAACTGATCTAAATAAAACAATGCAGATTGATGACAAGCCAGAATTTACAATTATTCGTCGCTGGAAAAATTCAATGCCTCAGTATGTTGTTGGCCATAAGCAACGAACAGATGAATTAAAAGAACAGCTACAGAAACATCTGCCAGGCGTTTACGTGGCCGGGGGTTCATTTGAAGGTATTGGTGTTCCTGACTGTATTGACCAAGGTGAAGCGGTTGTTGCAAAATTAAAAAACCATTTAGCTTAAACAATTAGCTCTCTGTTAGCAGTTTTACTGACTACAGGGGGCTTTTTTTCTCTCTTAGGGTGTATTAATTAATACACCTTACCTGCCAGGTCGTAAGAAATGAGTGTACAAGGCAAATGCCATATCAAGCAAGGTATAAAAAAATATTTAGGTTAGTGAATAATATACTCAATATAAAGAAAAAAGAAGGTAGCCAGCGCTACCCTCTAATTCTTTAGTTTCCGTTAATAATCTTATCAAGTCTAGAAGTATCAACAAAACCTTCTAGGTTAGGCTCACTATCGATAAAGTCTAATTCATAAGAAGCAGTTGCCCAAGCTTGTAGAGCATCTGCGTGTGTTTCAGTTGTCACAGCCATACGTTTCCAAGCATTTTCTAAAACAGATTGAGGAAGTCTTTGTTGTGTTAAGCTATAAAGTAAGTCGTTAATCGTAACTAGCGTATCCTCAGTGTTTGTTTGTGTATAATCAACCGCACGTTTATGAGCTTTTAAGAATTGATCAACAGCCTCTGGATTTTCTTTTAAGAATTGATTAGTCGTTACAACAACAACACTTGGTAGGGTTTCTCCTAAGAATACTTCGTTCCATTCTACAATAACTTTAGCGCCAAGTTCTTCCACTAAATAAGTACCCCAAGGCTCTGGAGCAGCCACAGCATCAATTTGAGCTTGCTCAAATAATACGATAGTGTTTGCAGGGTTGACACGTGGTTGATGGTCTACTGTTCCACCACGTCTTGTCGTTGTTAAACCAAGATCTTGAAGCATAATTTCTAACTGAACATTGTGTGTGCAACCATTACCCGGGGTGCAAAATGATTTATCAGCAAAATCTTCTAATGTTTCAATTCCAGATCCTTCTCTAGCGACAATTAACGTTGCTCCGTTTGCAGCAGCACCTAAAACAACAATGTCGTTTCCAGCTAAGAAACTGTTAATTGCTGGACCTGGTCCAACATACCCAATTTGAATACCGCCAGCATTTAAAGCTTCAATAAAATCATTTCCATTCGGGAAATTTGTAAACTGAACATCACGATCTTTTAATTCTTCCTCGAAATAACCTTTTTCTTTCCCAACAATTCCAGCAGCGTGGTCTAAGTTTGGAAAATAACCAATGTTAACTGTATCAGATTTCGATGAACCACAAGCAGCTAAAACCGCCAATAATAATGCTAATACTGTAACTGTTAAGAACCTTTTCATTCATTCATTCCTCCATATTATTATTTATTTATTTATTTAACAGCATTGAGTTACCATCATCATTTTACATTCTACATTTACTTAGCCAATCCCCAACGAGTCATAACTTTTCTTTCGATTGGATTGAAAATCAAATATTCGACGAAAAGTCCGATCGTTGAAATAATTACCATAATTGCAATTACTAAATCGATATTAAACATATCTCGTGCATCTAATAAGGTACGTCCCAAACCGCCTCGACCTAACAATTCCCCTGCCATTAACGCACGCCAACCGAATGCCCATGCGAGCCGTGCACCAGTTAAGGCAGCAGGGATAGAAGCCGGGATCATGACTTTCCAAATCAATTCTGAACCGCTATAACCCATGGTCCTAGCAGCTCTTATTAAAAGAGGCTGAACGTTTTTTATTCCCATCCTCATGTTCATCGTCATTGCCCATGTACCACCAAGA
This sequence comes from Anaerobacillus sp. CMMVII, assembly GCF_025377685.1. NCBI lineage: Bacteria > Bacillati > Bacillota > Bacilli > Caryophanales > Bacillaceae > Anaerobacillus > Anaerobacillus sp. CMMVII. The sequence goes on from NZ_JACEHK010000015.1 coordinate 318,528, forward strand.
ACAATGATAAAAATGATGGCAACATTTCCCGCAGGACCAAAGATGATTAATGCGATGGGTAACCAGACGATACTTGGGATCGATTGTAAGGCAATAACTAATGATCCTATTGTTTCATCTGCAAGTTTTGATTGACCTAATAAAATACCCAACGCAGCACCAATAATAAGTGCTAGGGCAAAGCCAATACTTATCCTTTGTAAACTAGTAATTAAGGCGTTACTTAAAATACCAGACTCAAAAAATCCTTTATACAATTGTTCAATTGCTCCACTTGGTGAAGGGAAACCACGAGTAGAGCGGAATTCTAAGGTCATGTTAATTCTATATATGCTCTCCCAAATTGCGATTAGAGCCGTAAAGAAGGCTAGCCTTCTTAGAGTTGTAGTCATCACCCATTTCCTCCTTCATTACTTTCTCAATTTCACCAGCTAATAGACTCATAATGTCTTCTTCAAGTTGGATAAATTCTGGTGAAGATGGCTTACGCGGTCTAGGAATGTCAACTTGAAATTCTTTGATTATTCCACCTGGTCTTGTTCCCATTAGAACAATCCGATCTGAAAGTAGAACAGATTCACGAATGTTATGAGTAACAAAGATGATTGTTTTCCCTGTTTGCTCCCAGATAAACTGAACTTCTTTATGAAGCATTGAACGTGTTTGTTCGTCTAGTGCTCCAAAAGGTTCATCCATAAGTAAAATTTCAGGGTCCATTGCTAAGGCTCTTGCAATAGATACACGTTGTTTCATCCCGCCTGATAATTCATGAGGATAGGAAGAAACGAACTTACTTAAATGGACCAATTTTAGATATTCCAACGCTTTTTTCTCAGCATCTGCTTTCGATAATTTTTTCTTTTTAAGCCGAACATGACATTTTCTAAGACTGTTAACCAAGGCATTAATGCGGCTTCTTGAAAGACGACACCACGGTCTGGGCCTGGACCTTTTATTTCATTTGTACCAATTTGAACGATCCCACTACTTGCTTTATCTAACCCAGCGATAATATTTAAGAGAGTAGATTTACCGCACCCAGAAGGTCCGAGTAAGGATAAAAACTCGCCCTTTTTAATAGTTAGACTAATATCACTAAAAACGGTAAATGAAGTATTTTCCTCTTTATTCGTAAACGTTTTTTCGACGTTTTTAATTGTAACGTGGTCCATGTTAAAACCTCCAAACTACATTAATTATATAAAACATATATTTTTACTCGGGATTAAAGTAATCATAGTATATGACGGATTAGAAAAACTGTCAACGACAATTTTTAAGACAAAAACTTCGTAAACGGCATTTTTTTTGGTGAAAAATACTGAATAAGATTGTTTATAGGGATTTTTATGTTAACATATAGTGTAGTCAAATAGCGGATTCGTTAAAAATCATCATAGATTTCTTCGAAAATTTTGGATTAAATAAGTCAAATCTTATTGGAAATAGGTGTTGGATATGAAAGAGGAGTGGAATATATTACAAATACTTCGACATTCTCGGCATGATTGGCTCAATGTGATTCAGTTAATAAAAGGGAATCTTGCTTTGAAAAAATACGATCGTATAGAGGAAATTATTCAAGAAGTTGTTAACCAAACCCAACATGAAAGTAAGCTTTCAAATCTTAATATACCTAATTTCACTAGTGAGATTTTGGTATTTAACTGGGAGAATGGTAACCATTTTCAGCTAGAATTTGAAGTGATTGGTCATTCTCTTGACCTTAAGATGTTTGAAAAACATTTACTTGATTGGTTCCGAAAGTTTTCAACCGTCCTAAATAAAAGCTGTGAGCAATATGGTGATAACCATTTACAGTTAACGATAGAGCTACTAGAAGACGAATTGCCAAGGTTTACGTTTGATTTTCATGGGGCACTAATAGAAGAGGACAAGATAAAAAAATTTGTTGATGACGTAAACAATTGGAATGAACAAATGAAATTAGTGGAATCATATATTAGTAAGAAAGAGTTTTACGTAACATTTAAGCTGTTAGATGCTTAAATGAGCGACATTGAAGAATTTTTGAGGTGAAAAGATGTTTGTAGATAAGGTTACGGTTTATGTAAAAGGTGGCGACGGGGGTAACGGAATGGTTGCTTTTCGTCGTGAGAAATATATTCCTGATGGTGGACCCGCAGGTGGTGATGGTGGAAATGGAGCAAATGTCGTCTTTGAAGTAGAAGAAGGCTTAAGAACGTTAATGGATTTCCGTTACCAACGTCATTTTAAGGCCCAACGCGGGGAGCATGGAAGGTCAAAAAGTCAACATGGGAAAAATGCCAGTGATTTCGTCATTAAAGTTCCACCAGGAACAACAGTGATTGATGAAGATACAAAACGACAATTGCTGATTTAGTGAACCATGGACAAAGGGCAATTATTGCCAAAGGTGGTCGCGGTGGTCGTGGAAATTGTCGCTTTGCAACACCGACGAATCCAGCTCCAGAAATAGCTGAAAATGGTGAGCCAGGGCAGGAACGAAATATCACGTTAGAGTTAAAGCTGCTAGCAGATGTTGGTCTCGTAGGTTTTCCGAGTGTCGGGAAATCGACATTACTATCAGTAGTTTCAGCCGCAAGGCCAAAAATTGCGGAATATCACTTTACAACAATCAAACCTAATTTAGGGATGGTTGAAGTCGAAGAGGGCCGTAGTTTTGTTATGGCTGACTTACCAGGTTTAATAGAAGGAGCACATCTTGGCGTAGGGTTAGGACATCAATTTTTGAGACATATTGAAAGAACAAAGGTAATTGTTCACGTAATCGATATGTCAGGCCTAGAAGGGCGAGATCCGTACGAAGATTACCTGAAAATTAAACAAGAATTAAAAGAATACAACCTAAGGTTAACAGAGCGTCCGGAACTTATTGTAGCTAATAAAATGGACATGCCTGATGCTGAAGAAAATTTAGTTCAATTTAAAGAGCAGTTAGGTTTAGATATTCCAATCTTCCCAATTTCTGCAATTACAAGACAGGGACTGCGTGAGCTAATTCTTGCGATAGCCGATAAAGTTGATACGACACCTGAGTTCTTACTTGTTGAAGAAGAAGTGGAAAGCAGAATTATCTATCGACATGAAAAAGCAGAAGATCCATTTAAAATTACAAGAGATGATGATGGGGCATATGTCCTTTCTGGCGATGCGCTTGAGAAGTTATTTAAAATGACAGATTTCACAAGAGATGAATCGGTTCGTCGCTTTGCGCGGCAAATGCGTGGTCTAGGTGTTGATGCTGCTCTTCGTGAGCGAGGAGCCAAGGATGGAGACCTTGTCCGTATCTTGAAATTTGAATTTGAGTTTATTGAATAATTCTAAAAAAAGCTACCTTCACAGGTAGCTTTTTAGTGTAGAGTTTAGAGTGTAAAGTTGCGATAGTATTTCTAGTTTTTTTTTAGGCTTCGGAGCTTAGCTTGAACAACTCTACACTAATTACTGTTGTCAAAATAGTCATACAACTTTATAATGTATTAATAGGAATTTTCCAGGTGGTGTTTTTTTGTGACGAAGAAAAATAGTGAGGAATTTTATTTAGTGAGAGCCGATATCTTACCGGAAGCGATGCAAAAAACGTTAGAAGCAAAAGCTTTATTAGATAGCGGTAAAGTAAAGAAAATAAATGAAGCGGTTCAAGCAGTCGATTTAAGTAGAAGTGCTTATTATAAATACAAAGATGGTATTTTTCCTTTTCATACAATGGTGAAGGAAAAAATTATGACCCTCTCAATTCATCTTGAGGATCGATCTGGCACGTTATCAAAATTGTTGTCGGTTGTAGCAGAGGCGGGATCAAACGTGTTGACGATCAACCAAACGATCCCACTCCAAGGTCGGGCAACGATTACTTTGTCAATAGAAACAGCTTCTATGAATATAGAAGTCGATAAATTAGTAAAACAAATTCAGCAGCTCGATGCAGTTGAAAAAGTAGAATTAATTGGGTCAGGCGCATAAATTTGAAAGGAGTCCATGATGACTAAAATAGCTTATTTAGGTCCGAAAGGAACATTTACTGAAGTAGCTGCTAAAGCTGTATTTCCTAATGATGAGAGAGTTCCTTTTACATCAATTCCCGATTGTATGGACGGCGTTTCAAATGGAGCTGTACAATTCGCAGTCGTGCCTATTGAAAATGCGATTGAGGGCTCTGTTAACCTAACGTTGGATTATTTACTACACAATAAAAAACTTTTGATCAATGGAGAAATTGTTGTTCCGATTGAACAGCACTTATTAATTCATACCAATTATATTCATAATTGGGCGAATATCGAAAAGGTATACTCACATCCTCATGCTATAGCTCAATGTCATAAATTTTTACGTTCAATGTTACCAAATGCTCAGTTAGAGTATATGAACTCCACAGGGGCAGCCGCAGAATATGTCGCCAAACATCCTAATGAGCCGATTGCGGCAATTGGAAACCATTTAGCTGCTAAGCAATATCAACTAGAAATTGCTCAAGACAGTGTCCATGACTATGATAATAATCATACGCGCTTTGTCATATTGAGAAATGAAAAAAGTGTCCTTTCAGATACATCTCCACTTTATACTGGCGATAAAACGACATTAATGGTCACTTTGCCTGCAGATTACCCTGGTGCACTTCATCATGTTCTCTCTGCCTTTGCTTGGCGTAAGTTAAATTTGTCGAAAATAGAGTCAAGGCCTATGAAAACCGGACTTGGTAACTACTTTTTTGTCATTGATGTTGACATGAAAATGGATGATGTTTTGATTCCAGGTGTGATTGCTGAATTAGAGGCATTGAAATGTCAGGTTTCATTATTAGGTAGTTATCCTTGCTTCTCTTTATTAAAAAAAGAAAATGAAATAATTGTCGAAACGTAATAATGGTTACCACCATATCAAAAGGGATCCAAAATGTTTGTGTACTCTATACAAACATTTTGGATCCCTTTTTTTTATGCTTTTTTCATCTGCAATGTGACTATCTATAACATCGAGCAGCTTAACAGATGTTTTTCAGTTTATATCTTAGTGTTTCAGGTAATAATTTCTAAATGGACCTTTTAATTACACTCTTTATTTTCTAAAAGGCTGTTGCTATTAGCTTTTAGATCGTAAATGCTTGGTTCTTCACGCTTTGCGTGAAGCCTTTAACTATTAATACTCCTCGGTGTTTAATAGGTATCCAGCGTTTTCAAGAGCCTGGCAAATTTCCTCAAGCGTCTCCTGTTTTCTTGCCTCAATTGTATGAAGATGAACGCCATCAGTAAGTTGTGATAGTAGCACGGCTTTTGTGGATGCCATTTTTGACATGAATATTTGAACTTCACGGCGGTTTCTAATCATCAGAGAGGCTGTGAGGTCTCCATAAACAGGATGTTCAACGACTACATCCTTAACAATTCCTCCGTAGTCTACAATGATATTCAATTCATCTTCGGTTTGCTCTGGTTGGTGTCTACAGGCGATGACTCTCGAAACAATATCTGCTTTAGGGTGTTCCCTCATATACATATATCCCTGTGCAGTTGCTAGGATTGGTAGATTTCTTGCTTTCAAAATTGAGATGTCTTGAACGATTACTTGCCGGCTTACGTTAGTTTTCGTTGCGAGCAGTGTTCCAGTAATTGGTTGATCTTCTTCCATGAGCCATTGCAAGATCAATTCTCTTCGTTCTTCACCTAGGATTTTTTTCTTTGGTTGTTTCATTTAGCTCCCCCTTGATTTAAATAATCTTCGACAATTTCCTTGAAAGCATTTGCTGTAGCTTCCATATGTTCCATTGTTGTATGGTTTCCTAAAGAGATCCGGATTAATTCGGTGGCCGCTTCTTTTGGAAAACCTAGTTCTAACATAGTTTTTGAAGCTGTTTGTTCACCAACTTTACAGGCGGTTCCTGTTGAAATAGCGATATCTTTTTGATTTAATTTCAACATCAACCATTGACCTTCTACACCATGAATTCTAAGAGATAAATGATGGCTAAGGCGATCTGTTCTATGACCAACGAGGCTAAAATCTACATCGTACTCAGACAATCGCTGCATTAAATGCTGACTTAATCTATGTAAGCGACGCTCCTCTTCTGGCATCTTACGACAAATTTCTATTGCCGCTTCAGCAAAACTAGCAATGCCAGGTACATTGATAGTTCCAGCACGAAAACCATTTTCATGAGTTGTATTAGGAATAAGTGGTTTCCAGTCTATTCGAGGTGAAATATAGACAGCTCCAACTCCTTTTGGACCATACACTTTGTGGCTTGAAAGAGCGATGCTATCAATTTGTAAATTGGTAACATCTATAGGTATTTTTCCAAAAGACTGAACACAATCGCTATGAAACAGTATTTTTTTCTCGTTCAAGAACATTCCAATTTGATGTAAATCTTGGATGGTCCCAATGTCAGAGTTGGCGTGTCCAATAGATACAAGAATCGTATTTTCTTGAAGTGCTTCTCTTAATTTGGAAAGAGAAATCTTCCCTTCTTGATCAACTTCTAAAAAAGTTATTTGATACCCTTCCTCTTGTAACTGTAAAAACGTATTTATGACAGAAAAATGCTCAACGGCTGTCGTTATGATATGGCCTGATTTCCCTTTTACTAATGTCTTAATAGCCAAATTATTTGAATCTGACCCTCCACCAGTGAAGTAAATTCCTTTAGGATCCCCATTGATACATTTAGCTATTTCCTTACGAGATTGTTCCAATAAGCTTTTTGCTTTTGCACCTTCGTCATGAAGGCTATTAGGGTTGCCAAAAAAGTGAGTTGATGCTTTCGTAAAAACCTCCAAGGCTTTTTCTGACATCGGAGTTGTTGCACAGTAGTCTAAATAAATCATTGTAGCACCACCTTAAAAAAAAGTCTTGTCACTAGTTTAAAAGTATGTAAATATAGGTGTCAAGACAGTTGTATGATATTTATGTGAAATACAGTAAAACGTTAGTCTAGTTCCTTTCTAAGGAGGGTAAGTATGAACAGAAGAAAAGCGGATGTTGTTATTATCGGTAGTGGGCTTGCCGGATTAATGACTGCTGATTATCTTTGTAACGAAAAAAATGTGATGCTTATCACAAAGTCGGAGATTAACCATAGTAATTCTTGGCTAGCCCAAGGTGGCATTGCCGCTGCAGTGACAAAAGAAGATCACTGGCATGAGCATTATCAAGATACAATCGTCGCAGGTAGTTTCCATAACCGTAAAGAAACAACCGAGATACTTGTAAAACACGGAACTAGGCTTATCAAACGACTTATTGAAATTGGGGTAAATTTTGATAAGGATGAAAATAATGAACTCTCACTTGGAATGGAAGGTGCTCATGGCAAAAGAAGGATTCTTCATGCTGGTGGAGATGCCACTGGAAAAGTAATCGTAGAAGCAATAATGGCAAGAGTCCTTCCTAGAATTACAGTATTTGAGCGGGAAATGGCCTACGACTTAGTAATAGAAAATGGTGTTTGTTGTGGTGTTTATACAAAAGATGAGAATGATAACATCTGGTTGATCGAGGCGGAACACGTCATTGTTGCAACAGGAGGAATAGGTCAGCTATATTCGGCAACTTCAAATTGCCTTGAGGCTACTGGCGATGGAATTGCAATGGCTTATCGTGCCGGAGCTGCTATATCAGATATGGAATTTATACAGTTTCACCCTACACTTTTTAAGTGTGAGGGAAGTGGGAATGGCCTCATCTCAGAAGCGGTTCGAGGTGAGGGGGCAAGGTTAGTGACTGGGGATGGCGAATTCCTTATGAAAGGAAAGCATCCAATGGAAGATTTGGCCCCACGTGATATTGTTGCTAGAGAAATCTTTCAAACCCAATTAAAAAATAAAAGTATCTTTTTAAATATACAAAGTGTCCGTAATTTTCAATCAAGATTTCCATCTATTTATGAAATGTGTCGCATAGATCCAACCTTCTTGAAAAATGGTTTATTACCAGTTCAACCAGGAGCACATTTTATTATGGGGGGGATTAAAGTCGACGAAGATGGCTGCTCGACAATACCCAATTTATACGCAGTAGGTGAGTGTGCGAATACTGGTGTCCATGGAGCAAATAGACTAGCAAGTAATTCTTTATTAGAAGCAGTCGTTTTTGCCGAACGCTTATCAGGTAAGATTTTAACGACTGAAAATAAAGTTGGACAAAATGAGATCGCGCCGGTTGTTTTGAAATCTATGAAAATAGTAACTCTTCCGACGATAAAGGATATACAAATGGTCATGGATCGCTATGTAGGAATTATTAGAGATGCAGAAGGTTTGCAACAAGCGATCACATGGTTTGAATATTATTTAAATGTTTTAGATGAACAACATTTTCAACTAAACATCCAAGAAAAAATAATTTGCAATATGTTGACAGTTGGATTACTAGTTGCTAAAGCAAGCCTACACAGGAAGGAGAGTCGTGGTGGACATTATCGATCAGACTTTCCGAAATTAAATGATCACGAGTGGTATGGCTATAGAAATGTATTTCTAAAAAAGGAATTGTACCAAGAAAAATTTATTGAGCAATCCGTAATGATCAGCTGAGTTCTATCTACTAGTAAAAAAGGAGTTGACTTTCTAATGAATAAACTAAGGTTAAGGGCAATGTTAGCGGCATTTCTTGAAGAAGATCTAGGTACCGGAGATTTAACAAGTGAATCTATTTTTACAGAAAAGGATTTTGGTTTCGGAGTCTTTGTCGCTAAAGAGGATGGTGTCTTCTGCGGTGAAGAGATCATTAGCCAAGGTTTTAAATTGCTTAATGATCGGATTTCAGTTGACTTACATCTAAGTGATGGAGCATTAGTCAAAAAGGGTGATAAGATTGCTACCATAGAAGGACCGGTCATTCATTTGTTAACAGGAGAACGTGTCATACTAAACTTAATACAAAGAATGAGTGGAATAGCTACACTTACGAAACAAGCAGTTTTAAATGCGAAGAGTTCCCATACAAAAATATGTGATACACGAAAAACTACTCCTGGCTTAAGAATGCTCGAAAAATACGCTGTTACTTGTGGTGGCGGCTTTAATCATCGAATGGGTCTATATGATGCGGTGATGATTAAAGATAACCATATTGCAGCTGCCGGTGGAATTGCAGAAGCGGTGAAAAAAGTGAGAGAAAAACTTGGTCATACCGTAAAAATTGAGGTTGAGACCGAATGTCTAGAAGATGTCCTTGCTGCGGTAAATGCTAAGGCTGATATAATTATGTTTGATAATCGGACTCCTGAAGAAATTCGTCAATTTATTGAATTAGTCCCAGAAGGCATTATCACCGAAGCCTCTGGTGGAATTACGATGGATAATGTAGCCAGCTATGCGAATACGGAAGTGGACTTCATATCCTTAGGGTTTTTGACCCACTCAGCAAAAGCAATAGATATAAGTTTTAATATTGAAGTTTAAACATTCAGTTTTGAGTGTAGAGTTTTGAGTTTCTTGAAAGCAGTGCCCTCGAAGCATTACTTTGAAGAATTCAAACCTCAAACCTCAAAACTCAAAACTTAGAGGGGGTTGAGAAACTATGAGTATTTTAGAGATGATGAACGAAGAAGTTATTATTCCAGCCCGTTACAAAGCGATGACGGCTGAACAAATGGAAACAAGAATTAAAGAAATTAAAGAATCATTTGGTACTAGGTTGTATATTCCAGGTCATCATTATCAAAAAGATGAGGTGATTCAATTTGCCGATGATACTGGTGATTCTTTAAGACTTGCACAGCTTTCCGCAAATAACAATTTAGCAGAGTATATCGTTTTTTGTGGTGTTCATTTTATGGCTGAAACGGCTGATATTCTAACAAATGAAAATCAAAAGGTTATCTTACCTGATATGAGAGCTGGCTGTTCTATGGCTGATATGGCAAATCTACACCAAACTGAAAAAGCATGGGTAGCGCTGCAGGAGTTATTTGGGGATACAATGATACCTTTAACATATGTTAATAGTACTGCTGAGATTAAAGCGTTTTGTGGTAAACATGAAGGGGCTACTGTTACGTCTTCCAATGCACAAAAAATGGTCCAGTGGGCATTAACTCAAAAAGAACGTATTTTCTTTTTACCCGATCAACATCTTGGAAGAAACACGGCATTTGATTTAGGTATTCCTTTAGAAGAGATGGCCATTTGGGATCCTGAAGTAGAGAAGTTGGAATATGATGGTGATATAAATAGAATTAAGGTGATTTTGTGGAAGGGGTATTGCTCTGTTCATGAAAAATTTACTGTAGAAAATATAAAACAAATGAGAAATGAATATCCAGGGATTACGATTATTGTTCATCCTGAATGCAGTCATGAGGTGGTTCAATTAGCTGACTTTGCAGGATCGACAAACTACATTATTGATAAGTTGAAAGAAGCAGAGCCTAACAGTATTTGGGCAGTTGGTACTGAAATGAATTTAGTCAATAGGTTAGCCAAAATACACGATAACAAGCAGGTCTATTCTTTAAATCCAAATATGTGTCCTTGTTTAACGATGAACCGCATTGATCTACCTCATCTTTTATGGGCGCTAGAAAGTATCGAAAAGGGAAATCCAATTAATGAAATTACAGTTGATAAAGAAATTGCTCGTTACGCAGTTCTAGCCGTAGAACGAATGCTCGAACGAGCGTAATAAAAAGATAACTCTGCATCCCTTGGATTAACAGGTTTACTTCAAAGGTGCAAACAAGCCACTCACAATAAAAAAACATGTGATTCACAGCAGGAATCACATGTTTTTTTTATTGTTATATCAGTTTTTCATTACTAAATAGATTTGAAATCACAAAGTAATTCACCTCCGTTTTTCACATAGGTGGAAATAAATATTTCCTTCTTGTGATTTCGATGTGATTTCTATTTGCTATGTGTATTATCCAAAGGTACTTAAAATAAGTGGAGATTTTCCCCTTAAGCTTCGGAATATAGCTTGGTTAGGGGGAAATAAGGGGAGGTTTTCCCTTTAATATAGCAAAATAATCAAATTATCATGTTTATTTAGTAAATAGCGGGAAATTTTCCTTCTATTTTAACTCTTTTCAGTGACGTTTCCTATTTAAGGGAAGTTTCTCCCCTTATTATATCAACCCATGTTGTTGATACCCTCATTGGTCCGAGTGGGGCAATGAATAATGAATAAGGAGTGATTAGCGTTCGATAAGCAAATAGAAAAACAATGGCACGAAGTCCTTCGTGCCATTTTAATATGCGAATTATACTGTGATTTCGGTTGTGAAAGTTGTGTGATTTAGCGAGTGTAATTGCCTGTGTTTTTCCGTTTTGCACCTCTTAAGTAAACCCGTTATTCCTTGGATGCATGGGTTATTTTTTCTTTTTAAAAGATAAGAATGTATAAAATTTCAACGTTATAACTGTCTAGTTCCACCGCCCAGCCCCTCGAGGTCAAATAACCTTCGAGAATAAAAGTGAAAGAGCACACTTTTTTCTCGAAGAACATTTGCTAGTCGGGGCTTAACAGGGCGCTTGCGCTTTTCTTATAGGATTTCAAATTTTATTGATAATCAATTAGAGATGGTTATATATCCCTTTTTAAAAGCATAAATTGTGCTGAAGGCCATTATTGAACGACGGCATGTAACAAAAAAATATATGCTTTTGGGTGAATTTCATAATTACCTTAATTGAGCTATATCAATCTAAATAGCGAAAATAATGCATTATGAAATTCATTTGCTGAAGAATTAGCTTAAGGAGGGAATATGACGTGAAAATTCATATTGTTCAGCAGGGAGACACTTTGTGGAAGTTAGCCAAGAAGTACGACGTAGATTTTGAACAATTGAAAGCTGTTAATAATCACTTAAGCAATCCAGACGTGATTATGCCAGGAATGAAGATAAAAATTCCAACGGGTGGGGTTCCAGTAAAAAAGCAAGCCGTGAAAAAGGAAGAACAAGTAAAAGCTCAACAACCTAAAGAATTACCAAAAGTAAAAGAAGTACCTTTACCGAAACATGAAGTGGTGAAAGAAGAGGTGAAATTGCCGGCACCACCACCACCTCCAGCGCCCGTACAACAACCAATTCAAGTGCAACCAATTACTCAACAGCAGTATCTTCACCACATGAATATGAATTTTAATGTCTATAAACCAGCACCCGCACCTGTACCTATTCAAATGCCAGCACCACCTAAATTACCTGAAATGAAAGAATTGCCGAAATTTGAAAAACCAAAACAACCAGCACCACCGAAAAAAGAAATGCCAATTGCTGAAAAGCCAATAGCGATGCCAGCACCACCGAAAAAAGAGATGCCAATTGCTGAAAAACCAATAGCTATGTCAGCACCACCGAAAAAAGAAATGCCAATTGCCGAAATGCCAATGGCAATGCCAGCGCAGTTTGCGCCACCACCTAGTTATCCTATGCAACAAAATTGCTATCCTGTAACAGGCATTATGCCTGGTTGTGCATATCCGCCAATGGTACCTCAATGCTACCCTCCATATCCTGGAATGGCGCAACCGACTCCTTATGGTTACCCAGTTTCACCTGGAGCACCGATGGGAGGATTTATGGCACCACCAATGCAAGGGTATCAACCGATGGCGATGGCACCACAAATGCCAATGTACCCGCAACCTCAGCAGATGCCAATGTATCCACCGCCACAATTTGGGATGACGCCTCCTGCTGAGCTAGATTTCGAAGATGCTGACTTACCACCGATGACTCCAAGTGGAATGGGGCAAGTGCCACCAATGCAGGTACCACCTGGGCAAGGTTGGGCGGGACCACCTAACAACAATTTATATGGAGACATAACCATGCAACAACCGATGCTTCCACAGGGGCAACCTTGGGGATATCAACCACAGCCAATGTTTCCACAATATAATCCAACCCAGGGACAACAGTTCCGAAATGATAAAGAAGATAATGAAGATTAAATAATTGAAAATAGCCAACCATTAATGCACCCTATTGTAAATATCATTTGCGATTGGAGGTGCTGGGTTGGCTTTTTTCATGCCTTTGTAAGGAAATTACACGTGATCTTACATAAAAATGACCGATACTTCCTAGATATAACAGATTAATTTCTCAGGAAGAATGACAAATTAATTGTGAAAGGAGGAATAAAACCAATGAAAAAACTTGCGATTACATTATCAGCAGCAACACTTTTACTAGGTGGTTTAGTCGGTTGTGGTGTTGATCAACAGGGGACTACTGGACAAGGTGCCAGAGATCAACGCGGTTTTGGATACCATGCAACTGAGCAACGTCAAGATACTGGCATCACAGGTCAACGTGCAGGTGAAGGCCCAATTACAGATATGTTTACACGTGATGACCGTCGAGGAGCAAGAGGCTTTGGGAGAGATACACGCCAGCCTGCAACTGGCTTAGCTGGTGAAAGAGGAGCAGGTATGAGAGGTACAGGAACTGGACTATTCGGTACTGGTGCTGGACGAGGAACTACAGGCACTGGCACAGGAACTGGGTTATTCGGTGGTGGTACTGGTGGTGGAACTACTGGACAAGGTACAGGAATGTTTGGCGGTGGTACTGGTGGTGGAACTACTGGACAAGGTACAGGAATGTTTGGTGGTGGCACAGGTGGTGGAACAACTGGTACAGGAACTGGATTATTTGGTACAGATTCAGGATTCGGTGCAGGAACCGGACGTGGGACCACAGGAACTGGATTATTCGGTAGAAATACTGATAGAGCAGGTATGACTGGTCATCAAAGAATGGGTGAAAACAGAACAGGATCTGGATTTGGTGCTGCTGGTAACAGAGGTATGACAGGCTTAGGTGCTGAAGCAGGTAGAGGTGGCACAACTGGTCATGGAATTGCAGCTTCGCCAGGATGGCAAGGTGAAACAGGATACCATGGTGGTACACGTGGTATGGATACAGGATTAGGAATGCATGGAAATGCTGGAATGAGAGGTACAGGTCGAGGACAAGCATTCGGTACAGGTGACCGTGGTGCTGGAATTGTTGGTAACCGTCCTGGTTATGTTGACGACAGAGGTATCTTAAGAGAACGTACAGGTAGAGCTGGAATTGGTGGATTAGGCCAAACAGGAAGAACTCATATGAACCAAGGCCAAACTGGTCGAGCAAACATGGGGCAAGGTGGACTAGGCTTTGGACGTGAGGGTGCCAATGGCCGTGCTGGTGATCGTGAAGTTCCAGGAACTGGTATGAGTGAATATGCTTATCCAGATGGGTATGATGCAACAACTGCCCAAGATTATACAACACGATTAGCTGATGTTGAAAATGTAAGAGATTCTCGTGTAATTGTTCATGGGAATAGGGTATTAGTTGGTGTTGATGCTGACCGTCAAAATGCTCAGCGTGTAGAGCAAGACATTCGTCAAAGGCTTAGAGGAACTGCTGGAGATAGGGAAGTCATTGTAATAACGGAAAGAGATCAATATGATCAAATTCGTACTGCAGACGATAGACTTCGTGCAGGTGAAACATTTGAAGAAGTTGGTGCAACCATTAACGATATGTTTCATGATTTTGGAAGAGCTATTCAACGACCGTTCGAACGTTCAAGATAATAAATAAAAATTAAATATGGCAAAAGAGGCTAGATGGCTAGCCTCTTTGTCATTTGTACATAGAAATAGGAGTGTTTGGAATAAAATCACTAAGTTTCAAGTGAAGTTTGTATTAGCGACAATATTAACAGTAAGAGCTTAAAAAATACGCTCGTTTCTAAGAGATTGTTGCTATTAGCTTTTAGGTCGTAACCAAGCGAATGCTTGGTTCTTCACGCTTTGCGTGAAGCTTATTTATTCTCAAAAGACGACCTAAAAGCAACAAAGTTTACAAAAACAGCCTATAAATAAACAGTAAAAATTAGTATAAATGGATAAAAGTCAGTATGTCTGGCGATAATAATGATAGCAATTTATAAAGGCATTTTAACTTTTTTAGTAATTTAAGTAACGGTGGTGGTACTCATGGAAAAAAAACTTCCTATAAAAAAATTAAATTAATAAGTTTTTCTGCACTTTTACTTTTGTTCTCAGTTGCTATAGTATTTGTTCAGTCACAGCAGTCTAATAAATTAGCAACCGCAGTAGATTATCCACTTATGAGAGAAAATATCAATAAACGGGCAATCGAAAATGCAATTCCAGTAGCGAAAACATTTCACGTGATGGATCCAAAAACAGTCAGAGTGATTTTAGCTAGAATATACCTAGATGGTGAGGTAAGTGAAGAAGTTGTTGAGGAAACAATCCTATCAATGGAGGATTTTTGGGCAGAGTACGCTGAATGGGATTTAATTGATCAAGACGAGGCTCAAGTTGTATTTCAACAAAAGATTGACGACATATCTCCTTTATTAAAAATTAATGGCTATTTTGGTATCTCAGAAGAGGGTACTCTAAATATTTATGAAGGTAAACCATCTGAAGAAAAGGTCATACAATCATTTTTTCAAATAAACATGAAGAAGCTAAAGAGTCATCAACAACAAGAGCTAGAAGATGGTATTCCAATTCTTTCTAGAGATCGATATGAAGAAGTGTTAAAAATGTATAAAAAGTATGCAAAGCATGAAATGTAATTTGAAAATATAAGTGATACAAGAGAGTACTCTTGGAAAACAAGCCCTTAGAATTCTAAAGGCTTGTTTTTCTTTAATTATGAAGAATTGATACCTTAACTTGTTTTGGTTGTTCAACAAGACTTTTGTGGTAAAATAAAATAGAAATAAACGTTCGTATAGGAGAGATTTTTTGTGATAGAGTTTGTAAAGGGATACGTAAATTATATAGATACACAGTATGTGGTCATTGATGTAAAAGGAATTGGCTATCAAATTTTTTGTGCAAATCCCTTTATATTCAAGGTAGACTTAGAGGCAGAAATTATAGTTTATACATATCAGTATGTTAGAGAAGATACGATAAAACTTTTTGGTTTCCGCTCAAGAGATGAACGAGCGCTATTTGAAAAATTACTAAATGTTTCTGGTATTGGACCAAAAGGAGCTTTGGCAATTTTAGCGTCAGGCCAGCCACAGCAGGTAGTCAATGCGATAGAGGAAGAAAATGAAGCGTTTTTAACAAAGTTTCCTGGTGTTGGTAAGAAGACTGCACGACAGATGATCTTAGACTTAAAAGGAAAATTAGCTGATTTCATGCCTAGTTTAGTGGGTCCTGTTTATGAGCTCAAGGCAGATCAAAAAGCCAAATACCCTCGAGAATTAGAAGATGCCATTGAGGCTTTACAGGCATTAGGATATGTTGAACGGGAAATTAAAAAAATTGCTCCGAAGCTTGCTGAAGAACAGCTGTCTACAGATCAATATATTAAAAAAGCGTTGCAACTGCTTTTAAAGATATAGAATGAGTTGCGTTCTCAGGAGGTAATAATATGGAAGAAAGAATGGTTTCGGCTGAGGTACAACAAGAGGAAGAAACGCTTGAAAATCAATTACGTCCCCAATTACTTAGCCAATATATCGGACAAGAAAAAGTTAAAAATAACTTAAAAGTATTTATCGAAGCTGCCAAAATCAGGAATGAAGCTCTGGACCATGTCTTGTTATATGGGCCTCCCGGGTTAGGTAAGACCACATTAGCTACTATCATTGCGCATGAAATGAATGTTCAAATTCGAACAACATCAGGGCCTGCTATTGAACGCCCAGGTGATTTAGCCGCAATTTTGACCGCTTTAGAACCTGGTGATGTTTTGTTTATTGATGAAATACATCGACTAAACCGTGTCGTAGAAGAAGTGCTTTATCCTGCGATGGAAGACTTCTGCTTAGATATCGTAATTGGAAAAGGGCCGACCGCCCGTTCAGTTCGATTAGATTTACCACCATTCACATTAGTAGGTGCTACGACAAGGGCGGGTCTTTTATCGTCACCTTTACGTGATCGTTTTGGTGTTTTGTCCCGTTTGGAGTATTATACCAATGATGAATTAATGAATATTGTATTAAGGACAGCAGATGTTTATCAACTTGAAATTGCTGAACAGGCAAGTATTGAAATTGCCAGGCGATCACGGGGAACGCCTCGAATAGCAAATCGTTTGCTGCGTAGAGTTCGTGATTTTGCTCAAGTTCAAGGCACAGGATTTATTGACCTAGAATTAGCAGTCAATGCATTAGAAAGACTACAAGTAGACCCACTTGGTTTAGATCACATTGATCATAAATTTTTAAAAGGGATTATTGAAAAGTTCCGGGGGGGGCCTGTAGGACTCGATACGATTGCCGCAACAATTGGTGAAGAGTCACATACGATTGAAGACGTTTATGAACCGTATTTATTGCAAATTGGCTTTTTACAACGAACGCCTAGGGGGAGAATGGTGTTACTCACAAAGTATATGAACATTTTCAAATGGAGGTCCCAGAGTAATGCCAAATATTCCGAAACTACTGATTACAGTGGGGGTTATTTTAATTGTTTTAGGACTGTTATGGCAAGTTGGTGGCAAGTATCTTGCTTTAGGGAAATTACCGGGAGATATTTTCTTTAAGAAAGGAAATACGACTTTTTATTTTCCAATTGTTACTTCGATTGTTTTAAGTATTGTTATCTCGTTAATCCTATATATTGTTGGCCGCTTAAGGTAAATATTTACTTGTCAACAATATAGTACTTATGTATGCTTATATATTAGTTTGGATTAGCTAATTATTAAATAATAGCTAATCCAAACTCCAAACCTAAATGTGAAAAAGGTGAATTAATAAAATGGAAGTTAAAGATTTTGATTTTTATTTACCTGAGGAACTGATTGCCCAAACACCACTTAAGGACCGCACCTCATCTAGACTGATGGTAGTAGATTCAAAAACAGGTGAAATAAATCATCGCAGATTTTCGGATGTGATTGATTTTTTTAGTGAGGGAGATTGTCTTGTTTTAAACGATACTCGAGTTTTACCTGCAAGACTTTATGGAATTAAAGAGGGAACAGGCGCCAATATTGAATGTCTTTTATTAAAACAGCTTGAAAATAATCAGTGGGAAACGTTGGTTAAGCCGGCAAAACGAGTTCGGCAGGGAACTGTTGTATCTTTTGGTGATGGACGCTTAAAGGGTATTTGTAAAGAAGAGTTAGAGCATGGTGGTCGCATTATCGAATTTCAATTCGAAGGGATTTTCCATGAAATTTTAGAATCCTTAGGTGAAATGCCATTACCTCCTTACATTACAGAACAATTGGAAGACCAAGAACGTTACCAAACCGTTTATGCTAAACATCGTGGCTCTGCAGCTGCGCCAACTGCTGGACTTCATTTCACTGAAGAGCTATTAGAGCAAATTGCTGCCAAAGGAGTTCATATCGTCTATATCACTCTTCATGTTGGACTTGGCACATTCCGCCCAGTTAGTGTAGATGTTATCGAAGAGCATGAGATGCACGCAGAATTTTATCAGATGACGGCTGAAACCGCAGCAACCTTAAATAAAGTAAAAAGCTCTGGAAAGAGAATTGTTACTGTAGGTACAACTTCAACAAGAACGTTAGAAACGATTGCTCATGCCAACAATGGTGGTTTTATAGAATGTTCAGGATGGACAAGTATATTTATCTATCCTGGATTTGAGTTTAAAGCAATTAATGGATTAATAACGAATTTTCATTTACCAAAATCTACGTTAATCATGCTCGTGAGTGCTCTTTGTGGCCGTGAAAATACACTTCATGCATATCAAGAAGCTGTCAAAGAAAGATATCGCTTTTTTAGCTTTGGTGATGCGATGTTAATCCTATAAAATTCACATATTTTTTTGTACGAAATGAAGGGAGCAACAAATTAATGGTAGCCATTCGCTATGAACATATTAAAACTTGTCGTCAGTCAGGAGCTCGTTTGGGGAAAGTACACACACCACATGGTACTTTTGAAACGCCAATCTTTATGCCAGTAGGAACATTAGCTACAGTAAAAACGATGAGTCCTGAGGAATTAAAGGAAATAGGCTCGCAAATCATATTAAGTAATACTTACCACTTATGGTTAAGACCAGGTCATGATATAATTAAAGAAGCTGGTGGATTACATAAATTCATGAATTGGGATCGCCCAATTTTAACAGATTCAGGTGGATTTCAAGTCTTTAGCTTAAGTGCCCTACGGAAAATTGAAGAAGAAGGGGTACATTTCCGTAATCATTTAAGTGGTGAAAAATTATTCTTGAGTCCTGAAGGGGCAATGGAAATTCAAAATGCCTTAGGTTCTGACATTATGATGGCCTTTGACGAATGTCCTCCGTATCCTGCTACATACGAATATATGTTAAAATCAGTACAGAGAACAAGTCGTTGGGCAGAACGTTGTTTAGAAGGTCATAAGCGACCTGAGAGTCAAGGGTTATTTGGAATTGTCCAAGGTGGGGAATATGAAGATTTAAGGAAAATGAGTGCCCAAGACCTAGTATCTCTAGATTTCCCTGGTTATGCAGTTGGTGGTCTATCTGTTGGGGAACCGAAAGATGTGATGAATCGTGTTTTAGAATTTACGACACCACATTTACCTGAAAATAAGCCTAGATATTTAATGGGTGTTGGTTCACCTGACGCGTTAATTGATGGAACGATTCGTGGAATTGACATGTTTGATTGTGTATTACCTACTAGGATCGGTCGAAATGGGACTTGTATGACGAGCACTGGTCGACTTGTTGTTAGAAATGCCAAATATGCTCGTGATTTCAGACCATTAGATGAAAATTGTGATTGTCATGTATGTAAAAATTACTCTAGAGCCTACATTCGCCATCTTGTCAAATGTGACGAAACGTTCGGATTTAGATTAACCTCTTACCATAATCTCTATTTCTTGTTAAAATTAATGGAGCAAGTCCGAGAAGCTATTCGCCAAGATCGCCTTTTAGATTTCCGTGAGGAGTTTTTTGAAATGTATGGTTTTAATAAACCTAATGCAAAAAACTTTTAATTTTGTGAAAGAAAAGGGATAATGGATAGTATCAATATTTATTTTTAGAAAGGGGTGAAACAACAATGGACTTTTTTACAGCGATTTTACCATTAGTATTTATGTTCGCGATTTTTTACTTTTTATTAATCCGACCACAACAAAAGCGTCAAAAGAAAATTCAACAAATGCATGCTGACCTTAAAAAGGGTGACAAAATCATCACGATCGGCGGCCTTCATGGCACAATCGATGCAATTGACGAAGACAGAGTCATATTATTAGTTACTGATAACAAGAAATTAACTTTTGATCGAAATGCCATCCGTGAAGTAGTTAATCCTGACTAGTACATAGGCAAAAGAGAAGGGACATCCAATTGGATTGTCCCTTCTCTTTTGTCATAGTTTAGAGTTAAGAGTGTAGAGTTTAAAGTGTTGTGAGTAAAGCGGCGAAGCCTAGCTTTCAAAACTCAAAACTCAAAACTTTACACTTTTAAACCATACGTGAATTCCTTACTACATTTACGCCTAAGACCCCACCGATGATTGCTGCGAAAACAAATCCACCGTGGAAAAGATATTGCTCCATTGAAAATGTGGCATTATAGCCTAAGTACTGGACTAAGAAAACAAGTAAAGAATATAAAAGACCTGTACCTGCCCCAACCATCCAGCCTTTTTGTTTTGACTTACCTCCTGAAACGAAGCCTCCAATGATTAATGCAACAAATGTTAGGACCATAATTACCCAACTGAAAGATGTTTCAGTTAATGAAGTAAACCTAAGTAGCAACGAAATAATAAAGCTTACTGAAAGAATGATCAGCAATATTGTGACAAGACCATAAACCATTGAAGTTAGAATTCCTCTGTTTTCCAAGCTTCTCTTCCCCCTTTACAAAAACTCTGTTTTTCAGCCTAATAAAGCTTATTCACCCTTGTACAAATTTAGAATTAAAGTTTTGAGTTAAGAGTGTTGAATTTTGAGTTTTAATATGAGGTCGCACCCTAACTTATAACTCATACTCAACACTCAAAACTTCTAAATAAGACAAACCCTTCATACAATGTAACAATGGATTTCATGAAAGGGGATCATGATGCAACTAACCTTTGCCTTTATCATATTTATCATTAGCTACGCCCTGATAATATCTGAAAAACTAAATAGAGCATTAGTCGCCTGTCTAGGTGGAGTTCTCATGCTATTTTTTGGAGTACTTGATTTAGATTCTGCATTTATTCATCATATAGATTGGCATACAATAACCTTGCTGCTTTCAATGATGATTCTAGTATCAATCACTAGTCAAAGTGGATTTTTTGAGTATATCGCTATCACTGTGGCGAAAAAGGTAAAAGGCAAACCAATTCCGTTATTAATAGTTGTCTCGTTAATTACTGGAGTCGGGTCTGCTTTTTTAAACAATGTTACGACAGTACTGTTAATCGTACCTATCGTCCTAACATTAACAAGATTGTTAAACATCTCGGCAATACCTTATTTATTGATGACTATCTTGGCTTCTAATATTGGCGGAACTGCGACCCTAATCGGTGACCCCCCTAATCTTATGATTGGGCAAGCCGTAGAACATTTAAATTTTAATGCATTCTTACTTCACCTAGGTCCTGTGGTTATCATTATCTTTGCTGTAATAATTGTTGCAATGGCGTATTTTTATGGGAACAAACTTCGTGTCACTGAAGAAAATCGTCTGAAATTAATGGATGTAACAGCGACTAGATACCTAAAGAATAAACCATTACTTTTAAAATCAGTATCAGTACTCATAATAACTACTGTAGGGTTTATCCTTCAGCCGATTTTAGCGGTAGAACTTACAAGTGTGGCAA
Source organism: Anaerobacillus sp. CMMVII (assembly GCF_025377685.1). Classification (NCBI taxonomy): domain Bacteria; kingdom Bacillati; phylum Bacillota; class Bacilli; order Caryophanales; family Bacillaceae; genus Anaerobacillus; species Anaerobacillus sp. CMMVII. The sequence continues at coordinate 340,300 of NZ_JACEHK010000015.1, forward strand.
TGGCTGGTGCTTTGTTATTACTTCTCTTAACCCACCAAGAACAACAAGTTGAGGAAGTTTTTAAATCGGTGGAATGGGTCACATTATTTTTCTTTATCGGTTTATTTATGCTCGTAGGTGGCTTAAAAGAGGTTGGAATTATTGATGAAATTGCTAAATCGATCATCTATTATACAGATGGTGATCTTCCGAAAACCGCTATGTTAATTTTGTGGGCATCAGGGATTTTATCGGGGTTTGTAGATAATATTCCTTTTGTAGCAGCAATGATTCCAGTTATTGTAGAGTTTGAAAATTATGGGATGACAAATTTAGATCCTTTATGGTGGGCTTTAGCTTTAGGAGCTTGTTTAGGTGGAAATGCGACATTAATTGGTGCAACCTCCAATGTAATCGTTGCTGGATTAGCTGCTCGTGCTAATCAAGGGTTTAGCTATTGGGAGTTCTTAAAAGTAGGCGCACCTGTTGCATTAGTTTCATTTGTTATTTCTAGTATCTATATTTACTTTCGATATTTAATTTACTTTTATTGAGTTTAAAGTGTAGAGTATTAAGTTTAAAGTTGTTTTGCATTGCTTCGAAGTAAGACAGAGCAATTCTAAACTCTAAACTCTAAACTTTACACTTTAAACTTTTTTCCATTTTCTTTAACCAATTTTTTATCCAAAAATGGTCAAACTAAGAGAAAATAGCTAACACCAACGCAAGTAGTTCGGTCGTTAAACGAATAGGAGGCGATCATTGCGTGGATTATTCGACCATTATCCTAAGAACGATACTAATTTACTTTATCATTTTGCTCGTTTTACGTTTTATGGGAAAGCGAGAAATAGGACAATTGTCAATATTAGATTTCGTTGTATCGATTATGATCGCAGAATTAGCTGTAATCTCGATTGAAAATGTTCGGGTTCCAATGATGAATACCATTGTTCCGATTTTGATTTTGTGTATCATTCAAATTTCTTGGCATGGGTATCGTTAAAGAGTGAAAAATTAAGAAAAATGATTGATGGAAAGCCCTCAGTTTTGATTAATAAAGGCAAAATAGATGAGGATGAAATGAAAAAGCAACGGTACAATTTTGACGATTTAATGATTCAACTAAGACAAAGTAACATTAGAAGGTTGTCTGACGTAGAGTTTGCTATCCTAGAACCTTCAGGGAAACTTTCCGTCATTGAAAAAACAGAACGAGAAAAGAAGGATCCAGACTATGCAGCTACCGTAAATTTACCTCTACCATTAGTTTTGGATGGCAAAGTACAAACAGATCATCTGGAAAAAATTGAAAAAACTCCCTTATGGTTAAGGCAAGAGCTGCGCAAACTAGGATACAAAGACATAAAAAAAATATCCTATTGCTCCTTAAATGATAATCAAACTTTTTATGTGGATTTAAAGGATTAAAAAAGTGAAAAGAGGCTTCTTCATAAGTTAGCGTAAGCTAACTTATGAAGAAGCCTCTTTTATTTCGGATGTTTTCGTAAACTTTGTTGCTTTTAGGTCGGAACCAAGCATTCGCTTGGTTCCGACCTAAAAGCTAATAGCAACAATCTTTTAGTAAAAGAGCGTTATTTTTGTAACGGGTTCCGTTACCTATCGCAAACATTAAAAATGTAATGCAAAATGACCTTCAAATTGTATGGTAATTTGGAGGTCTATTTTTGTTGATGAAAAGGGATATCGATATTTACTTCGGGAGAATTTGTAGTGCATTTTGTATATTAAAATGTTGGGGTACAATAGCCTGTGTACCGCAGCAAAATACACTACATTTTTACTTGCAAATTGAGATATACAGATAAATATTGTTGTTTTTATTAAGGTGAGGCTCTGTTATAACTGATGTTACAGAAAAATAAACGGTAAAATTCCGGCTAAACTGGGAAATACCCGTATTTCCTTAAAAATAAGGGTAGTTTTTCCGTTTATATTATCCAAATCTTTAGATTTTTTCTTATTTAGAGCAGGTAATCGGAATATCTCCGCCTATTTCCGCTTCTTAAGCGTCTCCTATATAAATTAGCAGGAAATTCTCCGCCTATTCATTCTCATACCTAACAAAAATCGATACGGAGAAGGCGGAAATGGTTTGCAAACATCTTAATGAGCAAAAATCATAATTTGTAATCCGAAGAAATAGCAATTAAAGCAAATAGCAAGGGTATAAACCCTTGCTATTTCTAATTTTTTTAGTCTCTCTAGCCCTACAAGTCGCCCTATATTTTATAGTACAAAAATGGTTACATTTTTGTTTGCATTTTCCTGTGCAAATTGACGTTTTGCGATAGGAAACAGAACCGGTTTTTATTTTTGATTTAGTTTTTACTTATAATAAAGTGGGACAACCAATGACCAACGAAAGGCACCCTACGCATTTCCTCTTTCTTGATTAATCCGAATACCATAAGTAAAAATACATAGCTAATTCCGACGATAGAAATTGCTAGCAAAGTTTTCGATAAGATACTGTGCTCCAAAAACGCATGATTATAAAGAAAGGTTGCTAGCCAAGCGCTTAGCAAAATGCAAATACCTGCTTTTAAAAACTCACGAACGTGTAATGTAAAAGAAATTGTTTTTACAAGCGTAGCGAAATGGAGTAGAGTTACGAGCATAAATCCAGCAACAATGGCTAGAGCAGCCCCCATAATCCCTAATTCTGGGCGTGACGCTAGAACAAACACTGCGCTAATTTTGACGACTGCACCTATTAAACTATTAACCATCGCAGCCTTGGCTAAGTTAAGTGCTTGAAGAGCAGCTTGTAGTGGGCCTTGAAAATATAAAAAGATACTAAAAGGTGCCATTATTTTTATATAAGTAGCAACCGTAGGTGCGTTATACATTAAATCCATAATAGGTACTGCAAATACATAAAGAATGACACACGATATACCTCCTGATACTAACGCCAAACGAAGCGCTTGGGAGAGACGATGGTGAATTAATTTATATTGTTTTCCGGCAGCAGCCTCACTAATTGCCGGGACAAGGGAGACTGATAATGAATATGTAATAAAAGTAGGTAAAAATAGTAATGGGATAGCAAAGCCAGCCAATTCCCCGTATTGTTTAGTGGCAATCACTGTAGTCACTCCAGCAATTGCTAAACTTTGCGACACAACAATTGGTTCAAAGAAAAATGTAATAGAACCTATTAAACGGCTTCCGGTAGTCGGTAAAGCAACTGCCATTAAGTCATTGAATGTTCTTTTACCTTCTCTTAACTCTCCAAAGAAGTTCCTTCTAACCTTAATTCTTTTTTTCAACTTGAACATCGTTAACATATAAACTAAAGACGCTAATTCGCCAATAACAACGGAAATCATTGCTCCGGCAGCAGCATATTCGATCCCATAAGGTAAAAAAGCAGTTGTTAAAAGAGCGACAAGAGTAATTCGCACAACCTGTTCGATAACTTGTGAGTAAGCTGAAGGCTTCATATTTTGTCTACCCTGGAAATATCCTCTTAGAACAGAAGATAGTGCGACAATGGGAACGATTGGTGATATAGCTATTAATGGATAAAAAACCCTTGCATCTGTAAGGAAATATTTTGATATAATTGGAGCGAAGCCGATCATTCCTAAAGTGAAAATAATACTTAAAGTACCTGTAGTGGCAAGAGAAACGACTAAGATTTGTTTGATTTTTTTGCGATCATTTACAGCCTCGGCTTCGGCAACTAGCTTAGAAATCGCAACAGGGAGCCCTATTTGGGTAATCGTAATTACTAGGAGCAATGTTGGAACGGCCATTGAATAAAGGCCTACACCCTCAGCGCCCATAATTCTGGCTACAACAATTTTATTAACAAATCCTAGGATTTTAACGACAAGTCCGGCTATAATTAGTATAAATGCACCTTGCAGAAAGCTTTGTTTGCTCACAACTAACCCCTACCTTCTAAAAAATGATGGATATTTTCCGTAATTATTTATATGCTTAATAGGGGACAAAGCATGACAAGTTCTATAAAATCAGTTTTGAGTTCTGAGTTATGAGTTAATTTTAGTAATTCTTCGAAGCCATGCTAAACTAACTCAAACCTCAAAACTCAACACTCAAAACTACATAAAAGGAGAGTTATGAATTGAAAGAGAGTTTTCAGAATTTTTTAGTTGAGCATTTAAGTTTTTTACCAACGGAGTTAATAGTAGTTGTCATTTCAGCAATGCCGATACTTGAATTAAGGGGGGGCCTACCTTTTGCCTTCTTAGCTGGATTATCTTACGGAGAGGCACTTTTTTATAGTATTTTAGGTAATATTTTGCCTATCATTCCAATCTTAATCTTGTTTCGTCCATTAAGTACGTTTTTAATGAGGTTCCCAATTTATAAACGCTTTTTTGATTGGTTATATAATCGAACGATGAATAAGAGTGCTAATGTTGAAAAATACGGGGCGCTAGGATTAATTTTATTTACCGCTGTTCCCCTACCAACAACTGGGGCATGGACAGCATGTTTGGCATCCATTCTCTTTTTTATTCCATTTCGTAAAGCTTTTCTTGCGATAACAACGGGTGTTGTCATTGCAGGTGTTGGTGTAAGTTTGTTTGTATATGCGATCTTTTAATAAGGCTCTTTTCTAAAACATTGGTGCTTCTAAACTGAAATATTTGGAAAATCCCTTAGATGAAGATATAACTCATTAAGTTAAGTAAGAAAAGAGCAATACTTACTAAATAAGTAATGTAATCTTAGTATGTTGTGTAAAAATCCGGATTTTGGGATTTTTACGAAAGTACAACTTTCCGAAAAATAGCCTTTTAAAATGAGCATCAGTCTAGCCACGAGTTCAAAATTTATTAGACTATTTAATGTCTTACACGACTTGTGTTGCTTAACATTGAGCTTTGCTCTTTTTTTAATAGATAGAAAGCTTAAATTCTTTGAACTTAGGAAGGTGTCTAGTCATTTTGGGTCGGCACTTTTCATATAAAGGGGGACTTGTCATGGTAGAGCAACAGCAATTTGAAGTTTGGAAAGACGATGTCATGCCTGCATTAACTAGTAAAGTCGAGGAATTTCATATGTTAGGCTACGATCGTGCAACAGAAGAGGAGCTTTGGGAATGTGTCCTTGCTAAGCTTCGTAAAGAGAAGAAATTTGTGCAAATTAATCATTTAGTGAGTGTTATTCTTACGCTAAAGGTAAATGACTATATGACATGGCTTACGGTAGGAGCGTATAAAGCGCCTAATTGGTTTACATCGGAAGAACCGCCTAATTGGTAAGTCAAAATGGTAGATTTGACGAATGAAATTGACAGTGGAAACAAAGCATCGCTATAATTGAAATGTTGTAAATATACGGACAAGCTTTTTTAATGTAGAATGTAAAATGTAGAACTTAGATGAAAAATTCTACATTCTACATTCTACATTCTAATTTTTATATACATAGCTAGTTTTAAAACAAGGAGGCATTACTGAAGATGGTTAAAAAAGGTCGTATTGTAGCTTTTTTTCTAATTGTAGCTCTTCTTGCAACGCTTGTTGTCACAACGGTAATGGATGTTGCAAAAGAAATTAAGCTTGGCTTAGACCTTCAAGGTGGGTTTGAGGTTTTGTATGAAGTCTTTCCTGCTCATGAAGGAGATATAATAGACGATGAGGCTTTAAAAACGACAGTAACAGCGCTTAACCAGCGGATTAACGTTATTGGGGTTTCTGAGCCGAATGTATCGATTGAAGGTGAAAACCGAATTAGGGTTCAGCTTGCTGGTGTCGAAGATCAACAAACAGCTCGTGAGCTTCTCTCAACAGAAGCACAATTATCATTTCGAGATATTAATGATAATTTGATGCTTGATGGTGCTGATCTTAAACAAGGTGGAGCAAATGTTACTTTTAGTCAGACTAACCAACCATGGGTTGCCGTTACCTTAAATGATGCAGCGAAATTTGGTCAAGTTACAAGTGATCCGGCTGTGTTAGGAAGTCAGCTTGTTATTTGGATGGACTTTCAAGAAGGCGACTCATTTATGCAGGAAATGCAAAAACCGGAATCAGAGAGGAAGTTTATCTCGGCTCCAACTGTAAGAAATGTACTGAATACAACAAACGTAGTTATTGAAGGAACATTTACTTTAGAAGAAGCTCAATTTTTAGCCGATGTCCTAAATGCAGGTTCCCTGCCAGTAAAGTTAGAGGAAGTGTATTCGAATTCAGTAGGTGCGGCTCTTGGTGAAAAAGCAATGGAGATGACAATCTATGCTGGGTTTATTGGTGTAGCCTTAATTTTTCTCTATATGTTAATTTACTACCGTTTTATGGGAATGATTGCAGTTATTACACTATCTTTCTACATATACCTTGTACTTGTAGTCTTTAATTGGATGAATGCAGTTCTTACGCTTCCTGGGATTGCCGCATTAATTCTAGGAGTAGGTATGGCGGTCGATGCAAATATTATTACGTACGAACGAATTAAGGACGAGCTTCGCACAGGAAAGACGACAATGTCTGCTTTCAAAGCGGGGAGCCGTCGTTCTCTATCAACCATCCTAGATGCTAACATTACAACCATTTTAGCAGCATCTGTCTTGTTCTATTTTGGAACAATGGCCGTGCAAGGATTTGCAGTCATGTTAATTGTAAGTATCTTAACAAGCTTTTTAACAGCAGTTTACGGTTCACGACTCCTTTTAGGTTTATGGGTAAACAGTAGAATTTTGAATAAGAAACCAGGCTTATTTGGGGTAAAGGAGAGTGAAATAAGTGAACTTTAATTTTGGAGATTCAAAACTAGATTTTGTAAAACATCGTAAAAAGTTCTTTATCTTCTCAGCTCTACTTGTACTAACGGGAGTTATTTTACTTTCGACTGTTGGTTTAAATTTAGGCATTGATTTTAATAGTGGGACAAAGATTGAGCTCTTAAGTGGCGAAACCTTAACTGCTGAAATTGTTAATAATGAGTTTGCTGAAATTGGTTTAACTCCTGATAATGTACTTTTAGCTGGGGACCGTAGTGAAATGGCTTATGCTACTTTTATTGGTGTCTTAACTCAAGACGAAATTCTTAAAGTACAACGCCACTTTAATGAACAATTTGGTGCTGAGCCTAATATTAGTACGGTAACACCTACGATCGGTCGTGAACTTGCAAGGAATGCCTTTTACTCGGTCATCTTTGCATCGATTGGTATAGTTATCTACGTAACTATCCGCTTTGAACTGTTATATGGTGTCGCAGCTATTGTTGCTTTACTTCACGATGCGTTTTTCATTATTACAATTTTTAGTATTACGCAAATGGAAGTGAACTTGCCGTTCATTGCAGCGGTCCTGACAATTGTAGGGTACTCCATTAACGATACAATTGTAACCTTTGACCGGATTAGAGAAAATCTAAGCTACGAAAAGAAGGTTAGAGGGTTTGAAGATCTAGCACGAGTTGTGAACAAAAGCTTAATCCAAACGTTAGCGCGTTCGATTAATACCGTATTAACAGTTGTTTTTGCGGCAGCAGCCCTACTTATCTTTGGTGGCGAAGCGATCCGTACGTTCTCCTTTGCTTTACTAGTAGGATTGGTAGCAGGAACATATTCATCGCTATTTATTGCAGCACAATTATGGCTAGTTTGGAAAAGTAAAAGTTTACAAAAAAAGCGCTTTAAAATAACTGAGAATGAAGCATAATAGTAGTAGGTTAAACCGTGGTGAGAATAAGCCACGGTTTATTTTCTCTTTGATACCATGAAGTTCTGGTTTGGCTACATATTAGATTGGGTACTAATTAAGAAATAGGTGATTAAATGAATGATGTAAAAGACGAGCGGTATCAACAAGTACAATTTGCCGCTTGGGTAGGGATAATCGGAAATATTATCTTGGCTTTAATTAAAGGTGTCATTGGTTGGTTAGCTGGCAGTAGAGCGCTAGTTGCAGATGCGGTCCATTCGGCCTCTGATGTGGTTGGGTCTGTCGCAGTGTTGATCGGTGTTAGGGCCGCAAAATTACCACCAGATGAAGATCATCCCTATGGTCACGGAAAAGCTGAGTCCATTGCGGCCATCATAGTAGCAGTTTTACTATTTATTGTTGGTTTCGAAATTGCTCTATCTGCAATTAAATCTTTGAATGAACCAATTGAGGTTCCAGGGATTATTGCCATCTATGCTGTTATTTTTTCAATTGTTGTCAAAGAATTGATGTTCCGTTACAAATACCGGTTAGGGAAAAAATATCGTAGTGAGGCTTTAATAACAGATGCTTGGCATCATCGCTCTGATGTTTTTTCGTCAATTGCTGCTTTAATCGGGATTGGTGCATCCATATTGGGAGGCTATATTGGCGTTCCGTGGTTAGTTTACGCTGATCCTTTGGCTGGAATTTTTGTAGCAGGTCTTATTTTAAAAATGGCTTGGGGACTAGGAAAACAATCGATTCACAATGCATTGGATCATGTGCTTCACGATGAGGATACGGTTGAAATGCGTGAAACAGCCTTAAATGTCGATGGGGTTTTAAAAATCGACGAATTCTTAGCGCGTGAGCATGGTCATTACGTTATTATTGATATTAAAATTTCTGTTGATCCCCACATAACAGTTGAAGAAGGTCATGCGATTGGCAAAAAAGTAAAAGCTGAGTTAGTAAAAATAGAACATGTCCAAGATGTTCGCATCCACATTAATCCATTTTCAGAGTAGTTTAGAGTTTTGAGTGTAGAGTCTAGAGTTTGTGACAGCAATGCTTCGAAGCACTACTTTGCAAAAAACTCAACACTCAAAACTAATAAGGAGTTGATCAATTGAGAGGGCAATCGGGGTTAATTCTTGGTTTGGTTGTTGCATTACTAATTACTATTTTTGCGGTAATTAACATGGAGGTAGTAACTGTAAACTACATGTTTGGCACTGCTCAGTGGCCTCTTGTGATTGTAATTATTAGTTCAGTTTTAATGGGCGCGTTATTGGTAGGCGGAGTGGGTTTATATCAATTTTATGGGCTGAAATCAAAACTAAAAAAGCTTCAATTAGAGCATGAAGATCTGAAAAGAAAAAGTAGTAACACGAAGAAAGAACAGGCCAAAATACAAAATAATAATAGCGACTCGAATCCAAAAACATGAATTGCCACACTCTCTAACCTCTTGTATACTATATAGGTTAGGGGTGTGGTATTTCATGCTAAGATCGAAGAAAAGATGGAAAGTAGAAGGAGGAGGCCATTCCTTAGAACAACAGTTTGTCACGGAACTAAAAATATCGCCACTCGTGGCAAATTTACTTTTAAACAGAGGGATTACTTCAGTTGAGGAAGCTCGAAAGTTCTTATATATAGAAAAAACGGAGTTCCATGACCCTTTTTTGATGAAGGGAATGCGACAAGCAACAGAACGAATAATGCAAGCTATTGAAAATAAAGAAAAAATATTAATTTTTGGGGATTATGATGCCGATGGAGTAAGCAGCACGGCAGTTATGATCCTTACTCTGAAACGGTTAGAAGCGGATTTTAACTTTTATATTCCTAATCGCTTTACTGAGGGGTATGGCCCTAATGAGCCTGCACTAAGAAGAGCGAAGGCTGAAGGGTATTCATTAGTTATAACCGTTGATACTGGAATTTCGGCTGTTCATGAGGCAAATGTGGCAATGGAAATTGGTCTGGACTTTATTGTGACAGATCATCACGAACCGCCACCAGTGCTGCCGAATGCGTTAACGATCGTAAATCCAAAACAAGAAGATTGTTTATATCCTTTTAAAGGATTAGCTGGGGTTGGGGTCGCTTTTAAATTAGCTCATGCCTTATTAGGACAAGCTCCAGAAGACTTATTAGACATTGCTGTCATTGGTACGATTGCGGACTTAGTCCCATTAGTAGATGAAAATCGTCTTATTGCGAAAAAAGGGATTCGAGCATTAGAAAAATCAAATCGCCCAGGTTTACAAGCGTTAAAAAAAATAACAGGGATGATTGATAAAGAGTTAAACGCAGACCATGTTGGTTTTGGAATTGGTCCAAGAATAAATGCAGCTGGAAGACTTGATTCAGCCACGCCGGCTGTAGAGTTGTTAGTTTGTGAGGATCGATTACTAGCTGAGGAAATGGCAATTGAGATTGATGAGCTAAATAAGACAAGACAAGGAATTGTCAACGAAATTGCGAACGAAGCAATTGAGATGGTTGAGGAACATTACAAGACTCTAGACGAGCATAAAGTATTAATTGTCGCTAAAGAAGGTTGGAATGCCGGAGTAATAGGGATTGTAGCTTCGAGACTAGTGGAAAAATACTACCGGCCAACAATTGTCATGACGATTGATAAGGAAAAAGGGTTAGCTAAAGGATCAGCGCGTAGTATTGAGGGCTTCGATATGTTTAAAAACTTATCAGAATCTCGTGATATTCTTCCACATTTTGGTGGGCATCCAATGGCAGCCGGTTTAACAATGAAAGTTGCTGATGTAGAAGAATTAAGATCGCGTTTGAATGTACTAGCAAGTGAAATTTTAACTGAATCTGACTATGTTCCAATTACAAATGTCGATATTGAAGTTTCCTTATCGGATATCACGATACCGATCATTGAGGAGATGAGTTTGCTTGCTCCTTTTGGTGTTAGTAATCCAACACCTCGAGTAATGGTAGATCGTGTTAATTTGTCACAAATGAAGAGAATTGGCAGTGAAGAGAACCATTTGAAAATGCTTTTAGAGGAAAATGGGAACACTATCGATTGTGTAGGTTTCAACCTTGGCCATCTATATGAGGAAATCTCTTTAGCAGCACAAGTCTCAGCGGTTGGAACACTCTCAATAAATGAATGGAATGGTAACTGTAAACCACAGATAATGTTAGATGATCTAGCAGTGAACGAGTGGCAATTGTTTGATTGTCGTGGAAGCGGAGGTTTTAAACGACACCGTCATTTACCAACAGAAAAGGTTGTCTGTATCTACTTTGATGAAACAACTATAGAAACTCTAAATATTGAAGAAAAATATCAATTCGTTCATATTCCTTATGATGTCGAGACACCAAACCTAGATTTAACAGGAAAATATGTATTTATCTTAGATTTACCTTTTGAAAAAGCTCAAATAGAAAATGTTTTTGCAAGAAATCAAAAACCAGATAGAATATATCCGATCTTTCATCATAATGAGAATCATTTCTTTACAACGATTCCTTCGAGAGAACACTTTAAATGGTTCTATGGTTTCTTAACAAAGCAACAAACATTTGATTTGAAGAAACACGGCTCACAGTTAGCAAAACATAAAGGTTGGTCTACTGACACAATTGATTTTATGGTAAAGGTGTTTTTTGATTTAGAATTTGTTACAATAAACAACGGACTTATTTCGCTTTCTACAAATATTGAGAAAAAAGATCTTAATCATTCAAAAACATACAAACGAAAGCAGGAACAAGCAAAATTAGAAAATGACTTGTACTATTCTTCTTATAATGAATTAAAAGAATGGTTTGAAAAAATCTTTTCTATAAGGAAGAAGGCATAAAACTTTAATAGGTAATGTCTAGCTCCGGCACCCAGCCCCTCGAGGTCAAATAACCTGACTAGGAAAAAAGTGAAAAGACGCACTTTTTTCTAGTCAGAACATTTGCTTGTCGCTGCTCCTGCGATTACTCGTCGCAAAGCTCGAAGAAGTATTTCGAGGAAGTTGCTTGGCTACCCAGGGCGCTCTGCGCTTTTCTTATCAGCTCGTTACTTAAGCTTGTCGTTTATACAATTAGGAGGAAACATGAAGATGGATTTTAAAGAGTATATTACCATTGTCCCAGATTACCCGAAGGAAGGAATTCGTTTCAAAGACATCACAACCTTAATGGAAAATGGAGAGGTATATAAGCATGCAATCGACGCAATGGCTGAATTCGCGAAAGACAAGAACATCGATGTAGTCGTTGGTCCTGAAGCACGTGGATTTGTTGTAGGTTGTCCAATATCTTATGCTCTTGAAGTAGGGTTCGTTCCGGTTCGTAAAGCAGGAAAGCTTCCAAGAGAAGTGATTCAAGTAGAGTATGGTTTAGAGTACGGGAAAGATACTCTTACTATTCACAAAGACGCAATTAAGCCAGGGCAACGTGTGTTAATTGCAGATGACCTTTTAGCAACTGGTGGAACAATTGAAGCAACAGTGAAAATGGTAGAAGAATCAGGTGGAATTGTCGCTGGGATTGTTTTTATGATCGAACTAACTTATTTAGATGGTCGTGAAAAACTAAGTAAATATGAGGTTTTCTCATTAACCCAGTATGCGTAAAAATAAGTTGAGAGTGCTCTAATGGAGCGCTCCTTTCTTTTAAAGATTAATAAAGTATATGTGTTTTTAGTACTTGATGTCTAGCTCCACCGCCCAGCCCCTCGAGGTCAAATAACCTTCGAGAATAAAAAGTGAAAGAGCACACTTTTTTTCTCGAAGAACATTTGCTTGTCGGGGCTACCCAGGGCGCTTGCGCATTTCTTGTTAGTGTAGAGTTTAGAGTGTAGAGTTTAAAGTCTTTCTTACGAAATCTTCGAAGCAAAAGCATAAAATAACTCTAAACTCTAAACTTTACACTCTAAACCCTTTACATAAGCACAAATTATAACGATAATAGAAAGAAATATATTAAAGGCTGTAAGGTGATGGTGATTCCATTGATCGAACAAGTATTAGACAAAGCGCGTTCTTATCTTTCAGATAAAGATGTAGAATTTTTAAATAAGGCCTATGAGTTTGCCAATCAAGCTCATGGAGAACAATACCGCAAGTCAGGTGAGCCATATATCCTTCACCCAATTCAAGTTGCTGAAATATTAATTGAATTGGAACTGGACCCTGATACGATTGCTGCTGCATTTTTACATGATGTAGTCGAAGATACCGAGGTAACTTTAGATCAGTTACGAAAAGAATTTAGTGATGAAGTAGCAATGTTGGTAGATGGAGTCACAAAGTTAGGTAAGATTAAATATAAATCTCAAGAAGAACAGCAAGCTGAAAACCACAGAAAAATGTTTGTGGCCATGGCTAAAGATATTCGGGTGATTTTAATTAAGCTTGCCGATCGTCTTCATAATATGCGGACATTAAAACATTTGCCAGCAGAAAAGCAAAGAAGAATTGCAAATGAAACGTTGGAAATATTTGCTCCACTAGCACATCGCTTGGGAATATCAACCATTAAGTGGGAGCTTGAGGATACAGCATTACGCTACTTAAATCCACAGCAATACTATAGAATTGTAAATTTAATGAAGAAAAAGCGTGCTGAACGTGAGGACTATATCAATGAGCTCGTGAAAAAAATTGAAGAACGCTTAGAAGAGGTCGATGTAAAAGCGAATATTCACGGTCGAGCTAAGCATATTTATAGTATTTACCGGAAGATGGCCCTCCAAAATAAGCAGTTTAACGAAATTTATGATTTATTAGCAGTAAGAATTATCGTGGAAAATATCAAGGATTGTTATGCGGTTTTAGGTGTGATTCATACTTGTTGGAAGCCTATGCCTGGTCGTTTTAAAGATTATATTGCGATGCCAAAGGCTAATATGTATCAATCACTTCATACGACAGTCATTGGTCCTAAAGGTGATCCACTAGAAGTCCAAATACGCTCTGAGGAAATGCACAAAATTGCTGAATTTGGGGTAGCGGCTCATTGGGCTTATAAAGAAGGCAAGGCAGTTTCTGCCGGTCAATCGTTGGAAAAGAAAATGACTTGGTTTAGAGAAATACTCGAATGGCAAAATGATGCCAATGATGCTCAAGAATTTATGGAATCCTTAAAAATTGACTTGTTTTCTGATACTGTTTTTGTATTCACACCAAAAGGTGATGTTATTGAATTACCTGCAGGATCTGTTCCTTTGGATTTTGCCTACCGAATCCATACAGAAATCGGAAATCGTTGTATTGGTGCAAAAGTGAATGGAAAAATGGTAACACTAGACCACCGTTTGAAAACAGGAGATATTGTAGAGGTACTCACTTCAAAGCATTCATACGGTCCTAGCCAAGATTGGATTAAAATAACACAAAGTTCTCATGCAAAAAATAAGATCCGCCAATGGTTCAAAAAAGAACGTCGCGATGAAAATGTTGCAAAGGGCAGAGATCTAGTTGAAAAAGAAATTAAAAAACATGGAATTGAGCCTAAGGAAGTATTAACAACTGAGAATATTGATTTAGTGGCCAATAAGTTTAATTTCCAAGGTGAGGAAGACATGTATGCAGCTGTAGGCTATAACGGTATTACCGCTGCTCAAATAGCCACTAGATTAACGGAAAAAATCCGAAAAAAACGTGGTCAAGAATTGGAAGATCAAACATTATCGGAACGTGTTTCTGATATAAAGAAATATACCCCAACAAAGAAAACCAATATTGGTGTCAGAGTGAAGGGGATAGACAATCTCTTAATCCGTTTATCAAAGTGCTGTAACCCTGTTCCTGGAGATGAAATTATCGGTTTTATTACCAAGGGGCGAGGTGTGTCGATCCATAGAGCGGATTGTACAAACGTAAGCGCTGATGATGACCAAACAAGATTGCTTCCTGTTGAATGGGAAGGTAACAATCAAGAGACCAAAAACTATAACGTTGATATTGAGATCTCAGGATATGATCGTCGCGGGCTTTTAAACGAAGTTCTTCAAGCTGTAACAGAAACAAGGACAAACATAAATGCTGTTTCAGGAAGATCTGACAAAAATAAAATGGCAACCATCTTGATGACGATTTCCATTCATAATGTTGATCATTTGCAAAAAGTCGTTGATCGAATAAAACGAATTCGCGATATTTATTCTGTACGCAGAATTATGCATTAAAGGAGTAAAAAAGTGAGAGTAGTTGTACAAAGAACGAAACAAGCAAGTGTAGTTGTTGATGAAAAAATAGTTGGCCAGATCGAGTTTGGTTTTATGCTATTAGTCGGTATTACTCATGAGGATACTGAAGCGGATGTTGATTTTCTTGCTGAAAAAATTGTAAATCTACGGGTGTTTGAGGACGAGGCAGGGAAAATGAATTTGTCCCTATTGGATGTAGGTGGTCAAATATTATCAATTTCTCAATTTACGCTATATGGTGACTGCCGAAAAGGGAGACGACCAAATTTTATGAATGCTGCCAAACCAGAGATCGCCGAAAGACTATATCATCTATTAAATGAAAAGTTTCGTGAAAAAGGCGTCAAGGTAGAAACGGGTATTTTCGGTGCCATGATGGACGTTCAGCTATTAAATCACGGACCAGTTACGTTGATAGTTGAAAGTAAATAAAATGCAGTTATGAGTTAAGAGTGTTGAGTTATGAGTTTGTGCAATAAGCTTCGAAGCTCTGCTAAAAAAACTCAAATCTCAAAATTCAAAACTCAAAACTCCAAATAAAAAAACCTAACTTTGCCAAAGTTAGGTTTTTTTATTTGGAAAAATGGACATGATAAGGGAAAAGAGTTTGTAATGAAAGGAAGTCGAATATGAGAGCGGGAAGTAAACAAACAGGAACAGGAAATGGACATCATCAACTAATTGGAGTTGACTTTCATGACTTTATTCAAAGAGAACAAAATGCTACGAATTATGAGCTCGCTGAGGAATATGGGATCTCATTACGAAGTGTAAAAGATTTAAAAAAGAAATTATCAAGAAATTAAATTCGAAAGATATTGACAAGATTACTGTAACTTCGTATGATAGAATACAACGATTAACTTAATAAGTTTACAACCTTTGATGGAGCATAGTAGTTAAGGATTTGCTTGGTAAGAGAGGAAATGTCGTGGCTGAAAACATTTCTCCAAGTGCTTAATGAATGAACACTCCTTAGGTTTTTCCTTGAAAGAAGCTAAGTCTACTTTGGTAGAACTATTCTTTTAGTAGGGGAAAACGTCTACAGGCGTTAACTGTCTAAAGTGGGACTTACATGTTACATACAGTCCAATTAGGGTGGCACCACGGGATCCAAGCTCTCGTCCCTGATATTAATATCAGGGGTGGGGGTTTTTTTGTACTCAAAAAAAGACTTAACTATGATAACGTGTTAAAGTGTGAAACGTGCTTTGGGATTTTACATAGAGTTGATTTTAGTTTAGGAGGAGTAAGGATGAATTTTAAAATACCAAGAGGGACGCAGGACATATTACCCGGGAAAGTAGAACTTTGGCAATTTGTGGAGGGAAAGGCAAGAGATCTTTGTCGACGTTACAATTATAAAGAAATCCGCACACCTATTTTTGAGCATACTGAATTGTTTTTGCGAGGAGTAGGTGACACGACGGATGTCGTTCAAAAGGAAATGTATACTTTTGAAGATCGCGGTGAACGTAGCTTAACGTTAAGACCTGAAGGAACTGCGTCTGTTGCTAGATCGTATGTGGAAAATAAACTTTTTGGTAACCCTAGCCAACCGACTAAACTTTACTATATTGGTCCGATGTTTCGTTATGAGAGACCACAATCAGGAAGAATGCGCCAGTTTGTCCAATTTGGTGTAGAGGCGTTAGGAAGCGCTGATCCGACTATTGACGCTGAAGTAATTGCGTTAGCCATGGAGTTTTATCGCGAATTAGGGCTTAAGAACCTCAAGCTTGTTATCAATAGCTTAGGAGATACGGAGAGCAGAAATGCTCATCGAAAAGCTCTAATAGACCACTTTGAGCCGAGAATTGAAGAGTTTTGTTCAGATTGTCAATCTCGATTAGAAAAAAATCCATTACGAATATTAGATTGTAAAAAAGATCGTGATCATGAATTAATGGGAACGGCTCCAGCCATTTTGGATTACTTAAATGAAGAGTCAACAATCTATTTTGATAAAGTTAAAAAGCTGTTAACTGATATGGAAATCGCTTTTGTAGTAGATCCAAATCTTGTTCGAGGTTTAGATTATTACAATAATACAGCTTTTGAAATTATGATTGATGGGGATGGTTTCGGGTCGATAACGACACTAAGTGGTGGGGGAAGATACAATGGTTTAGTTCAAGAAATTGGCGGCCCTGAAACACCTGGGATCGGATTTGCCTTAAGTATCGAGCGATTATTGATGGCGCTTGAAGTTCAAAATATTTCATTACCGATAACTGAGAAATTAGATTGCTACGTAATTGCTATGGGCGATGAAGCGAAAATTGAAGCAGCCAATATTAGTTTCAAGCTAAGAAAAGCTGGCTTCTCGTGTGATCAAGACTATCTTGATAAAAAAATGAAAGCTCAAATGAAGGCGGCTGATCGTTTTCAAGCCACTTTCGTTGTCATAATTGGTGAGAATGAGTTAGAAAAAGGCACAGTTGTTGTCAAAGAAATGGCAACTGGCGAACAAAAAGAAGTTCCTGTAATTGAGCTAACAAGTTATTTACAAGAAAAGATGAATACTAGGGGGCATTAATAGTGATTGGAAGAACGCATAACTGTGGAGAAGTGTTAGAGCCGGCAATCGGCGAAAAGGTACGACTAAAGGGTGGGTACAAACACGCCGTGATTTAGGGCAAGTTATTTTTATTGATTTACGTGACCGTTCAGGTATTGTCCAAGTGGTATTTCAGCCTGAAATTTCAGCAGAAGCTCACCAAGTTGCTAATAAAATCCGTAATGAATATGTCATTGATGTTGAAGGAACAGTTATAGCGCGTGATGAATCAACGGTAAATGCAAAAATGGTAACTGGTAAAATAGAAGTTTTAGCATCGAAAATAGAGGTCTTAAATAAATCAAAATCACTCCCATTTTTAATTGAAGATGATGCGACAGCATCCGAAGACGTCCGTTTAAAATACCGTTATCTTGATTTAAGACGCCCTGAGATGCAAGCTACTTTTATGTTACGACATAAAACATCGAAGTTAATTCGTGACTATTTAGACGAAAATGCATTTTTAGAAGTTGAGACTCCTATGCTTACAAAGAGTACACCAGAGGGTGCGCGCGATTATTTAGTACCAAGTCGTGTTCACCATGGAGAGTTCTATGCATTGCCACAATCTCCACAAATTTTTAAACAGTTATTAATGGTTTCTGGTTTTGAGCGTTATTATCAAATTGTTCGTTGCTTCCGCGATGAAGATTTACGTGCTGATCGCCAACCAGAATTTACCCAAGTCGATATTGAAACTTCTTTCATGGACAAAGAAGATTTATTAGCGATGATGGAAGAGATGATGAGTAAAGTCATGAAGGAAGTTAAAGGTATTGATGCAATAACTCCGTTCCAAAGACTTTCTTATGATGAAGCGATGAATCGCTACGGTTCGGATAAGCCGGATACTCGCTTTGACATGGAACTAGTTGAACTTTCTCATATTGTCAAAGACTGTGGTTTTAAAGTATTTACTTCAGCTATCGAAAATGGTGGAATTGTTAAAGGGTTAAATGTCAAAGGTGGGGCAACGAAGTATTCTCGTAAAGAGATTGATGAACTAGCGAAATTCGTTGCGATTTATGGAGCGAAGGGTCTTGCTTGGTTAAAGGTTGAAGAAGACGGATTAAAAGGCCCAATTGCCAAGTTCTTGTCAGACGAAGAGCAAATGGAATTGCGGTCAGCTATTCACGCTGAAACAGGAGATTTGTTATTCTTTGCTGCTGACAAAAAGAAAGTCGTTTTTGATAGCTTAGGTGCACTTCGCTTAAAATTTGCCAAAGAATTAAATCTAATCGATAAATCAAAATATAACTTCTTATGGGTAACTGAATTCCCGCTTTTATCGTATGATGAAGATGCAAAACGCTATGTTGCCGAACATCATCCATTTACTCGACCAGTAAAAGAGGATCTCGAGTTACTAGTTAGCACACCTGAAAAAGTACGAGCAGAAGCTTATGACTTAGTGTTAAATGGTTACGAGCTTGGTGGTGGATCACAACGGATTTACGAACGCGAGCTACAGGAGACGATGTTTAAAGCTCTTGGTTTTTCTGACGAGGAAGCACGTAATCAATTTGGTTTCTTAATGGAAGCTTTTGAATATGGGACACCTCCACATGGCGGAATTGCACTGGGGTTAGATCGTTTAATCATGATCCTTGCTGGTAGAACAAATTTACGTGATACCATTGCCTTCCCGAAAACAGCGAGTGCAAGTTGCTTGTTAACTAATGCACCGAGTGGAGTAAGTGAGGCACAATTAAAGGAGCTAAACTTATCCGTTGTGCCTAAGAAAGAAGAGAAGGTTGAAGCTTAATTAGTTATGAGTTTTGAGTGCAGAGTGATGAGTTGGTGAAAGTAAAGCTTCGAAGCAATACATTCAAAAACTCAAAACTCAAAACTCAAAACTGCAATTTTACATTTTACATTTCTTCTAGAACATGGTATATTGTTTTTACTTGAATTTTATAAAAACTCTGATTATTATAACGGTAAAATACACAACAAATAAATATCACTTATCAAGAGAGGCGGAGGGACTGACCCGATGAAGCCCGGCAACCTGTTTAGGTATCCATTGGATAACCGATAGAGTAAATTGTACGCTTCTATGCGCAGACAATTCGCTTTAACAAACAAGGTGCTAATTTCAGCAGAGCTACTAGCTAGCTCTGGAAGATAAGTTAAGGCACAAAAACCTTTCCTTATCTGGAAAGGTTTTTTTATTGGCTAAATTAAGTTCTTCCATGGTGAAAAGGAGATGATGTCATTGCTTAAGATTGGTTTACTGGGCTTTGGAACAGTAAATTCTGGGGTATATGAAGGAATTACAGATACGTTACCTTATTTAGAAAGTATTTTAGGAACAAGAATTACTGTGGAAAAAATACTGATTAGGGACAAAAAGCGTTATTTAGGTGAAAAAAATAGTGAGTTATTTACAGATTCTCCTGACGATTTTTTTAGCTATGAATTTGATGTTGTTTTTGAGGCCATGGGTGGTGAGCAACCTGCGTTAGATTACATTACGTTTTTATTAAGTAAAAAGGTTCCGATTGTTACAGCAAATAAAGAGCTAGTAGCTAAGCACGGATCAAATCTAGAAAATTTAGCATACAAAAACGAAACATTTATTGGCTACGAGGCTACAGTTGCTGGTGGGATTCCCATTATTAATACACTGAAAAGTCAATTACAATGGACTTCTGTTGAAAAGATTTCAGGGATTTTAAACGGTACTACAAATTACATTATTACAAGATTGCAAGCGGGTAGCGATGATTTTGAGACGGTATTAAAAGAAGCACAACAGCTTGGGTTTGCTGAAGCAGATCCTACGTCTGATATTGAAGGATTTGATGCTTTATATAAGCTACAAATACTATGTAGGCTTTGTTTTGGAAGCTGGCCAAAGCCTGAGCAGTTTCAAAGAAGTGGAATGTCTCATTTAAAGAGCTGCCATTTTAAAGCTGGTGAATACTTCAATTTAAAACTTAAGTATATTGCTGAAGCATATTATGATGGAACCGATATCAAAGGTTCAATTTCTCCATGTTTTGTAGATGCGAAATCCCCGTTGGCGTCTATTGAAAATGAGAATAATGGAGTATACTTACAAGGAGACTGGTTAGGTAATTTTTTCGCATCAGGACCAGGAGCTGGTAAAAGGCCGACAGCGACAAGTATGATTGAAGACTTTCTTCATCAACTACAGAAAAGTGGGAACCAACCACGTGTTCCGAAATTAAAAAAAATAAGTAAATTAGAATGCAAAGAGTTTTTGCTTGTTTTTGATACAAATAATGAAACAGAGGTTTATCATACCTTAAAAGAGATAATACACTCAGTAGAAGAGGTTGTCCAATTTGACAATAATCAAAAAGTTGCAATGTTAGTCACAATAAATGAGTTAATTCCATTAAACAATACCGCTAATGAAAAAGTAGAGTTTTATCCGGTATTGCGAGTTAATGGGAAAGTTCAAAAAACAAAGGCGAACAAACAATTGAAAGCATTGTAATAGTAAGAAAACATTCTGCTTGTTTATTTCTCAGAAGTTCACTTTTATATAAAGTATTTCTAAGCAAACTTGAATTCAAAATAAATCATGATATTATTGAAATAACAAATGAGTCCTGAAGTGTTCGTAGGATACTATACGTTTTGAGCCAACATTTTTAATATGGGAGCTTGAAGTTTTAGCTTGGCATACAAGCCTTCACGAGAGGAAGTACAAAGAGTTAAACAAAGCACCCACCTGCTGAGGCAGGTTCAAAACTATGTGTTATACGGCATATCGGGACTCTATTTTATTTTACTGGAAATGACAAACCTAGGAACTATTCCTAGGTTTTTTCTTATATCTTAATCAAAGGAATTAGAGTGGAGCATCAGCCTATGTATAGCTGTAGTCCGAAAGGGGAAATTTACATTTTATACTGCATATGATATATTTTTATTCGTGTAGTTTAGATTTCCTATCGTATTAATAGGGATTGGAAGGAGAAAAAGTAATGTTACATCAATTTTCTAGAAATGAACTCGCTATCGGTCATGATGGTTTAGAACTTTTAAGAAACAGTACGGTTGCTGTCTTAGGTATCGGTGGTGTTGGGTCTTTCTCCGCAGAGGCATTAGCGAGGTCAGGTGTTGGAAGGCTAGTGCTAGTAGATAAAGATGACGTCGATATAACAAATGTAAATCGGCAAATTCATGCGCTACTTTCAACTGTAGGTCAACCTAAAGTAGATTTAATGAAGGCTAGAATTGCAGATATTAATCCAGAATGTGAAGTAATTGCTCTAAAGATGTTTTACACCGAAGAGACGTATGAAGCTTTTTTTGAATATGGACTTGATTTTGTCGTAGATGCTTCTGATACGATTTCATATAAAATTCATTTAATGAAAGAATGTTTAAAACGGAAAATTCCTATTATTTCAAGCATGGGGGTAGCTAATAAATTGGACCCCACAAAACTTCGGATTGCAGACATATCTAAAACAAGCTATGATCCAATTGCAAAAGTGGTTAGGACAAAACTAAGAAAAGAAGGAATTCATAAAGGGATAAACGTCGTTTTCTCTGATGAACAACCGATTAAAATTCGTGAAGAAATTAGAAAAGAAATTGTTTCCAAAGCACAGGAAGAGTCTCCGGTCAGAAAAGCCAAAATGCCTCCGTCCTCGAATGCGTTCGTACCATCTGTATCAGGGTTGATTATGGCTGGTCACGTAATTACTACCCTACTTAAGGATATTCATATCCAAAGATAGCCGAAAAATTGGATGTTGAATTTGTTTCCCTAAAAGGACAAATTCAACATCTCCATTACCAATATCCTCCTTTACCATCTTTCCTACTTTTTTTCAAATAATTTGCTTTTCTAGCTAACCTGATACATGAAAAACTCATAACAACCTCCAATTTATTACCATTTTAGTACAATTTTGTTATAACTTTCGTCCTTTCTTTGTGTTTTTATACAAAAAACGATAGTTATTTGACCTTATATTTTTACTAATGAATGAATTAGTAGTTTTTGTGGAATTTCTTTGAACTTTGTATTGATAAATAATTTAACTTTTCATATAATGAAAGCACTTACAAATAATCATCAGATGACCAGAAGATAAGGTTATCAACGAAATGGGGATTTTAGGATATTATCATAGATTATAGAGGAGATACTAAATCTATTGTTATCCGATGATCATTTGCAATTACTATCAAGGGGGAATTTTTTTGAGTACAGGGTTTTTAGCAATCATAGCATTAGTACCAATTTTATCAGTATTACTCTTCTTGGTCATTTTACGTTGGCCAGCTAGTCGTGCAATGCCACTATCTTTCTTAATCACAGCTGCAGTAGCATTGTTCGTTTGGAACGTTCCAATGAATCAAGTAATGGCAGCATCGCTTCGTGGGATTGTAACATCATTAGATATTTTATTTATCGTCTTTGGAGCAATTTTACTATTAAACACACTAAAAGAAGGCGGAGCATTAAATACAATTCGCCAAGGCTTTACAGATATTTCACCTGACCGTCGTGTTCAAGCGATCATTATTGCTTGGTTGTTTGGCTCTTTCATCGAAGGTGCATCAGGTTTTGGTACGCCAGCTGCAATTGCGGCGCCACTACTAGTTGCAATTGGTTTTCCAGCAATGGGAGCAGTATTAGTAGCTTTAATTATTCAATCAACACCGGTAACATTTGGAGCAATCGGTACACCGATCGTTGTAGGTGTTAATAATGCTTTAAACCCACTAGCTACTAGTGGAACGATTGCAGATCTTCCAGCAACATTACTTGTCATTGCTGGTCAAGTTTCAGTTTTACACATGATCGTTGGTGCGTTTGTACCATTAGTCATGGTTGCAATGTTAACAAAGTTCTTCGGTAAGAATAAATCATTTACAGAAGGTTTAGGCAATTTTGGAAGTTTGCTATTTTCGCAGGTTTAGCATTTACACTTCCTTATATGATCATCGCAAATTTATTAGGTCCTGAATTCCCATCTTTATTCGGTGGACTAATTGGTTTAGCAATCGTAGTTCCGGCTGCTAAAAAAGGTTTCTTAATTCCAAAACACACTTGGCAGTTTGATAAAGAAGAAAACTGGGATCCAGAATGGTCTGGAAAATTAAAAATTGATAAAAATGCATTTACTGGTAAGAAAGTTTCAATGGTAGCTGCTTGGGTGCCTTACATTTTAGTAGGATTGTTACTAGTGTTAACACGCCTTAACCAATTACCATTAAAAGCATGGTTACAGTCAGATGCAGTTAAGATTGACTTGGTTAAAATTCTTGGTTATGAAAAAGGAATGTTCGATACTGGAATTGCCGTTTCATCAACGCCGTTATATTTACCAGCGACAATCTTGGTTGTTGTATCGTTAGTCTGTGTTGGACTATACGGTATGAAAGCAAGTTCGTTTACGAAAGCAGCAAAAGAATCGTTTGCAACAACTGTAAGTGCAGCAACAGCATTAATTTTCGCAGTACCAATGGTTCAGGTATTTATTAACTCAGGTGTTGCAACAAATGATTTCGGAACAATGCCTTTCCAATTAGCTGTAGGAGCTTCTGATTTATTCGGTGCTCAATGGCCAATCGTATCACCTATTATTGGAGCTCTTGGAGCATTCGTTGCTGGAAGTAATACAATCTCAAACATGATGTTTGCCGGTTTCCAATATGAAACAGCAGGACTTATCGGTGTAGGTGCAAGTGCTACAATTGTCGTTGCACTTCAAGCAATCGGTGGAGCAGCTGGTAATATGATTTGCGTTCATAACGTAGTTGCGGCTTCCGCTGCTGCTGGTGTTGTAGGTCGCGAAGGTTCAATGATCCGTAAGACCTTAATTCCTATGACTTACTACGTATTATTCGCAGGTGCTCTAGGTTATGTGTATCTATATGGATTTGGGTTTAACGTAGGTTCAATTATTCTTGTTGCGGTAGTTGCAGGTCTTATCTATGCAATTATGCTTGGAATTAAAAAGAATAAACAAATGGACGAAGAGCAAAAAAAAGCCGCTTAATTTAGTTAATTTGTGCAAAATATCACTGTACCCCAACCTAGTATTCTGTATAATAGGTTGGGGTAATATAATTTTATCCGTGCCACTTAAAACGAATAATAACTATTCGCTTTTTTAACGCCTAGGTCGTCTGATGACCGGGTCATCTATTATAACTAATGATTAGGGGGAAGATTTATATGAAGGTTTCGTTATTTTTAACCTGTTTAGCAGATGTTGTTTATCCAGCATCTGTAGGCCAAAGTACAGTTGAGCTTCTTGAACGCTTTGGTTGTGAAGTTGATTTTCCAAAAAAACAAACATGCTGTGGGCAGCCGGCATTTAATAGTGGTTACCACCGTGAAACAAAAGAAGTAGCTAAGCATATGATCAACGTTTTTAAAGATGCAAAATATGTGGTTTCTCCTTCTGGGTCATGCACAACAATGCTACATGAATATGTTCATTTATTTGAGGATGATGCAGAGTGGAAACAAAAAGCACTAGAGTTAAAAAACAAATCGTATGAATTAACCCAATTCCTTGTTGATGTCTTAAAGGTAACTGACGTTGGAGCAAAACTTAATGCGAAGGCTACCTATCATACATCTTGTCATATGACGCGTTTATTAGGTGTAAAAGAAGCGCCGTTGACTTTATTAAAAAGTGTCGAAGGCCTAGAGTATACTGAACTACCAAATAAAGAACAATGCTGTGGGTTCGGTGGTACATTTGCTGTGAAGATGATACCAATTTCTGAACAAATGGTCGATGAGAAAGTTCAGCACATAGTAGAAACAGAAGCAGAGGTTTTAGTTGGAGCGGATTTAGGCTGTTTAATGAATATTGGCGGTCGTATCAATCGCTTAGGAAAACCAATTAAAGTGATGCATATTGCAGAAGTACTTAATAGTCGATAAGGCGGTGAAGTAAATGGGGATAAAAACAGGTGATGATAAGTTCTTTACTCGTGTTGAAAAAGGAATAAATAATGACTTTATGCGGAAGGCGGTTGCAGGTGCTCAAGAGCGTATGCAAGGCCGTAGGTTAGATTCAATTAGTGCCTTAGGTGATTGGGAGGATTGGAGAAACCTTGCTGAAGAAATTCGTCAGCACACACTTGAAAACTTGGATTTTTATTTAGAACAGTTAACAGAAAATGTAACAAAAAATGGTGGGCATGTCTTTTTTGCTGAGACTGCTGAAGAAGCTAACGATTATATTAAAGGTGTAGTTTCTAGTAAAAATGCGAAGAAGATTATTAAATCAAAATCGATGGTTACTGAAGAAATCAGTATGAACCAAGCACTTGAGTCTATAGGTTGTGAAGTAATCGAAAGTGATTTAGGAGAATGGATTCTCCAATTAGACGATCATGATCCACCATCACATATTGTTGTACCGGCTCTTCATAAGAATAAAGAGCAAATTCGTGAAACATTTGCTGAAAAAAGAGGCTACAAGAAAACAAGTGACCCAAAAGAAATGGCGCGTTTCGCCCGTGAAGAGCTCCGTAAGGATTTCTTAACAGCTGAAGTTGGGATTACTGGTTGTAACTTTGCCGTAGCAGAATCAGGATCAATTTCGCTTGTGACAAACGAGGGGAATGCAAGGATGGCGACAACGATTCCTAAAACGCAAATTACAGTTATGGGGATGGAAAGAATTGTTCCGACATGGGAAGAATTAGACATTCTTATTAGTATGCTTGCTAGAAGCGCTGTTGGCCAAAAACTAACGAGTTACGTTACTGGCTTAACTGGTACAAAAGAAGAAGGCGACGTAGACGGACCTGATGAATTTCATTTAGTCATTGTTGATAACGGCAGATCAAAAATTCTAGGAACACAATTCCAAAGTGCCCTTCAATGTATCCGTTGTGCGGCCTGTATTAATGTTTGCCCTGTGTATCGTCATATTGGTGGACATTCTTATGGTTCTATTTATCCAGGTCCGATTGGAGCAGTCTTAAATCCATTATTAGGGGATTATGATGAGTGGAAGGAATTACCTTACGCATCAAGCTTATGTGGAGCTTGTACTGAAGTGTGTCCTGTAAAAATTCCATTGCATAACCTTTTAATAGAGCATCGTCGTGTAATGGTAGAACAAGAAGGGAAAGCGCCTTTTGCTGAAAAGTTAGCAATGAAAGGCTATGCGTTCGCTGCTTCTTCACCAGCTGTTTATAGTGTTGGAACAAAATCTGCACCTTCTGTCATGGGTCCATTCACGAAAAATGGCTTTATTACTGATGGTCCAGGACCAGTAAAACTATGGACTGATATCCGCGACCTTCCTGAACTAAGCAAAGGAAAAGATAAGTTCAGAACATGGTTTGAAAACCGTGACAAGGGAGGAAATTAAGATGACAGTTGGAACAGTTTATAATAAAGAAAAGTTTTTAAACAAAATCGCAAGTTCATTAGGAAGAGATCGAAAAACTACTGGTGTTGTCAGACCTGAGTGGAAGCATCGTCCACAATATGAAGTGTTCAAAGGCATGTCTCAAGACGAGCTTGCAGCTCAATTAGAGGACCAATGTCAAAGAATTCATACAGTAGCAAAACGTGCAACGACACAAACATTACCAAACGTATTAAAAGAAGCCATTGCTGAACTTGGTGGGAAATCAATTGTAAACTGGAAAGATCCTCGTTTTAACGACTATAACTTAACTGAGGTATTTGAGGAATTTGCTAGTGTTGAAGGAAATGAACTTCATGTTTGGGACCCTTCAATAGGTGAAGAAAATATTACGATTGCCGAACGTGCAAATATCGGAATTACGTTCTCAGATATCACATTAGCAGAGTCAGGATCTGTAGTTTTATTTAGTGACAAAGGAAAAGGTAGATCTGTTAGTCTACTTCCTGCAACATATATTGCTATTATTCCGAAAAGCACAATCGTTCCACGTATGTCGCAAGCTGCTACTAAGATTCATAAAATGGCAGAAGCTGGGCGTTTACCTTCTTGTATTAACTTTATCTCAGGACCAAGCAATAGTGCTGATATCGAGTTAAACTTAGTTGTAGGTGTTCATGGCCCAATCCAAGCGACTTATATTATTGTCGAGGATAAATAAATAGTAAAAGCATCCAAATGGATAACGGGTTCAGTTTCCTGTCGCAAAAACCGAAAACAATCGAAAATGTAGCCCAATTTGTAGGGTCTTTTGTATCTCTTTTAGCAACCCAAAAGAGGCTCAGTTCACTATTCTGAGCCTTTTTTGGTTGCCTGTTGAATGCCCCCAATCCTTTGCTCCTTCCCCAACCATAAAAGAACGGAACCAGATGTGGGAATCAGCAGGGGTTCATAAATAAGCGGAGAAATTTCCTTTATTAAAAAAATAGCATTAAAAATAGCTTAAATAGACGGAATAATTCCGACTATTTACTCGAAAAACGTGAAAATGGGTGATTTTGCTTTGCTTAACCGGAAAATCTCCGCTTATTTCCCCTGAACCGAACTCTATCTGCAATTTAACCGGAAAACCTCCGGTTATTTTTAATTTTTTGTAAGATAAATGTATATCAATTTGAGGCTAAAATTGTGGGGTAAAACAGCCATTATACCCCTACATTCTGGGGTGCATTTCACTATACAATTTTTTATGTTATCCCTACCCAAATGGCTTTACACCAATAAAAATTGAGTGTAAAACTGCACTCATTTGGACTTGCATTTTAATGTTGTGATAGGAAACGGAACTCATTACCATTTGGATGCTTTTTTTGCCTCTTTTCTATAGATTGTTGCTAATCTTTTAGGTCGTAACCAAGCGAATGCTTGGTTCTTCACGCTTTGCCTGAAGCTTTTGAGAATAAATAAGCCATTGGGACAAATTAATTTGTCCCAAAAAAGCTTATTTATTTTCAAAAGACGACCTAAAAGCAACAAATGTTTACGAAAAAAGCCTTAAAAAATTATTTTGCAATTTTTTCAAGATTTCCATTCTTGTCCATTCGGAACTTCGGTGCTTGTACCTGCTCTTCTTCATCTTGTAACAATGCCATTCTACGAGCACGGTTCATAATTTGAATTAATGATTGATAGTCTTCTTCAACGACTCGGTGATCGTTTTCGAGTTTAGAAAGCTTAGTTTCTAATTCTTTCTTCTCAGTCATTAATTGCAAGTTTTCTTTCATTAATTTCTCGTTTTCTCTTCTTAACTCTAATGAACTACCTTCTTTTGAAGCCAATGATTGAATAAAGTTAAGTACGTCCTTTAGACTAATACTTTGTTGTGGCTGTTGGTAGTTGCCTATATTCACCTCAGAAGCTGTCATTGTTGGCATCATAGCAGTTTCCATTTGAGTATGAATAGTAGTAGTAGGTTTATAAGATAATCTGCGCTTCATTTCTTTTCTCTGTTTTTTTGCTAGTTTTATTGCCTCATTATATTGATTTCTAACTACTGCATTCCAACGGAAGCCACATGCTGCTGAAGTTCGATTTAATTCATCGCCAACTTCATCAAATGCTTTTAACTGCGTGCCTCCCTCTCTTATATGGCGCAATACAGTTTCAGCAAGTAGTAAATCATCCTCAGACGACCAAGCATCTTGTCTAATTTTCATTTAAAATTCATCTCCTTATTATTCGTTTCTATTTTTCTACCCATTATTAAAATGTGAAAAAATATAATTGTTAGTAATACTTTTGCCAGTATTACTTAGAAATATACACAGGAAACGACCATTATTTGTATTTCTTGTCATTTTAACTAGATTTCACCCCTGTTTGTCTCTCCCAAACTACTTTGGGAGTAGAGGCATAATAGATGGAATAAAATAAGTTCATCGGATAAAATAGTAGAAACTAAAGAAGAGGAGTTGCAAAAAGTGAATATTTGGGATGAAAAATTTAGTGAAGAAGGCTATTACTACGGAACAGAACCTAATCATTTTATTAAGGAGTGGGGATTGAAAATAGATAAAGGTGACATTTTGACTATAGCCGAGGGTGAAGGCAGAAATGCGGTATATCTAGCTGAGCTAGAAAATAACGTAACATCTTGGGATTATTCAAAAGTAGGTGTTGAAAAAACGAAAGCATTGGCAATCCAAAAAGGTGTCAATGTTAGAGCGGAACTAAATGATTTAGGAAACGTGGAATGGGACGAAGCGAAGTGGGATACGGTTATAAATGTATTTGGACATCTTCCTAAATCTATTAAAGAAAGAACTTTGGCTGGAATAAAAAAGTCACTGAAGCCAGGGGGCCTATTTATAACAGAAGTTTATTCTACTGAGCAATTAGAATACGGTACTGGGGGACCAAAAGATATCGATTTGTTATTTAATCCTTATATATTTCTTGATGAATTCAAAGGTTGGAAATTCATTCACTTTTTTTATGGCGAGGTGGAGCGATACGAAGGGGAACATCACCATGGATTAAGCCATGTCATTCAAGCTGTCATTCAAAAAACAGTTTAGAGTTATGAGTTATGAATTATGAGTTATGAGTTATGAGTTGTGTTAGAAAAGCTTCGAAGCTTTTGCTAGAAACTCAACACTCATAACTCAACACTCAAACCTCAAACCTTATTTCTTCCTTTGTTCAAAATAATGAAGTCGTTTTGAAACAGTCATTTCGTAGCCATTGTCTGAAGGTTTGTAAAAGCTCTTTCCAAGCATATGATCAGGTAAGTATTGTTGTGGTACGTAATTTTTTTCGTAATCGTGAGGGTATTTATAACCGATACCATGGCCTAATTCTTTTGCACCTCTATAATGAGCATCTCGCAGATGGACGGGAACTTCACCTGTCTTTTCTCTTTTTACAGCTTCAAGAGCGCTGTCGATGCCGACTATTACTGCATTGCTTTTTGGGGCGGTTGCTAAATAAAGGGCTGCTTCTGCTAGCGGTATCCTCGCTTCAGGCATACCAACAAAATCTACAGCAAAGGTAGCTGCTTGCACAATAAGGAGTGCATTAGGATCTGCTAATCCAATATCTTCAGCAGCGTGTACATACAACCTTCTTGCAATAAATTTTGGGTCTTCACCTGCGTAAAGCATTTTTGCGAGCCAATAAAGAGTAGCATCAGGATCAGATCCCCGGATACTTTTAATGAATGCTGAAATTGTATCATAATGGTTGTCACCTTTTTTATCATAGCGCACGATCCGTTTTTGAATAGATTCTTCTGCGATTTGTAGGGTAATTGATATCGTACCGTCAGCATCAGGGTTTGTTGTAAGTACAGCAAGCTCTAAAGCGTTTAACGCAGAGCGGGCGTCACCGTTTGCTACATTGACAATATGATTTAAGGCTTCTTCGGAAGTTCGGATTTGATAGTTTCCAAACCCTCGCTCCTTGTCATTTAGTGCGACAGATAAAATTTTTTAATGTCTTTATCGGTGTGAGGTTTTAATTGAAAAAGTCGAGAACGAGATAGCAACGCTTGATTGATCTCGAACATCGGACTTTCGGTTGTCGCACCAATTAATATGACTGTACCGTCTTCTACATTTGGTAATAGAGCATCTTGCTGCCCTTTGTTAAAGCGATGGATTTCATCGATAAATAACACGGTTTTTTTATCGTACATAACTAATCGTTCTTTAGCTACTTCAATTACTTTTCTAATATCTGCAATACCAGCTGTAACAGCATTTAATTGTTCAAATGTAGCAGAGGTTGAATTTGCAATGACTCTAGCAATTGTTGTTTTACCAGTACCGGGTGGTCCAAAAAAAATCATCGGTGTTAATCGGTCGGCTTCGATAGCTCGTCTGAGTAACGTTCCTTTACCAAGGATGTCATCTTGCCCTATAATTTCATCAATTGTTCTAGGGCGCATCCGACTAGCTAAAGGACCTTTTAGTTGTTCACTTTTTTGAGAAGAATAATTAAATAAATCCACTTTTTTCTACTCCTTAAGAGTCTTTTGAGTCAGAATAACTGAGATTTTCGTGAAATGCAATGATTATCTACCTTCAAGTTATTCATTCTTTCCTTCGATTTTGTAAATCGTGCTATAATTGATAAGAAAAAAAAGACAGATTAATTGCAGACTTGGAGAGGATGACATACTGTGGGGATTGACAAAAGAATATTGGGTAGGAGATGGCTTATTTTTTTAGCTGGGTTACTTATTATGTCATTAGGAATTGTCTTAATGATAGAAGCGGATCTGGGTGTTGCTCCGTGGGATGTCCTCCACATAGGATTAACGAAGCAATTGGGACTCACAGTGGGTTCATGGTCAATTATCATAGGATTTTGTATAATATCAATAACAAGTTTGTTAACGAAAGAATGGCCCCAGCTAGGTGCTTTTATTAATATGATGCTTGTAGGTGTGTTTATTGATATCTTTCGAATTT
The DNA here is from genome assembly GCF_025377685.1 of Anaerobacillus sp. CMMVII. Taxonomy (NCBI): domain Bacteria; kingdom Bacillati; phylum Bacillota; class Bacilli; order Caryophanales; family Bacillaceae; genus Anaerobacillus; species Anaerobacillus sp. CMMVII. The sequence continues at coordinate 372,009 of NZ_JACEHK010000015.1, forward strand.
TTATTGATACTCCTGCCACAATAGTAGGACAATATGTTATGCTTTTAATCGGAGTAATTATCTGTGGTTACGGCATTGGTTTATATATAGCTCCCAAATGTGGAGCCGGTCCTAGGGATAGTTTGATGATTGCTATTACTGAAAAAAGTGGCTGGAAAGTTCAGCATGTACGATTTGTAATGGAAATTGTCGTATTAATTATTGGTTGGAGTTTAGGGGGACCTGTATTTGTTGGAACCGTCGTTTTTAGCTTAGCGATTGGTAATGTTGTAGGTTTACGTTGCCACAATGTCAACGTTTAGTAGATGGAATGATAGAAAGAGGGATTAAAATTGAAAATATCGACAAAAGGGCGTTACGGGTTAACGATCATGATGGCATTAGCAAAGAAGCACGGTGAAGGACCAGTATCATTAAAATCCATAGCGAAGGATTATGATTTGTCAGAACATTACTTAGAGCAATTGATCGCGCCACTTCGAAATGCTTCATTAGTAAAAAGTGTTCGAGGTGCCTATGGTGGCTACATGCTTGCGAAAGATGCAGATAAAATAACGGCTGGAGATATTATTCGAGTGCTAGAGGGACCAATTAGCCCTGTAGAAGTACTAGAGGATGAAGAACCAGCAAAACGAGATCTTTGGATTAAAATCCGCGATGCGGTCAAAGATGTTCTTGACAATACCACACTAGATGACTTAGCTAACTACGAAGATAAAGGAAAGCAAGAATACTATATGTTTTATATTTAGTCCATAATAAGTTTAGAGTGTTGAGTTTTGAGTTATGAGTTGTCTTTTGCTTTGCTTCGAAGCTTAGCTGATATTAACTCAACACTCAACACTCATAACTCATAACTGAATTTAGTAAGAAGGTGCCAATATTATCATGAAATCTATATATGTAGATCATGCTGCTACTTCGCCAACTCATCCGGAGGTTGTCGAAGCAATGCTTCCTTATTTTTATGAGGACTTTGGAAATCCATCTAGCATTCATCACTTCGGACGAAAAACAAGACAAGCAATTGATGAGGCTAGAGCTTATTTAGCATCTACGATCAATGCCACTGAAAAAGAGATTATTTTTACGAGTGGTGGGACTGAAGCTGATAATTTAGCTGTCATCGGGTTTACGATGGCCAATCAAAATAAAGGAAAGCATATTATCACGACTGCAATTGAACATCATGCTCTTTTGCATACGTGTGCCCATTTAGAGAAACAGGGGTTTGAGGTTACATATTTACCCGTCGATCATTCAGGAAAAATATCTATAGATGAACTAAAACAAGCAGTACGTGAGGATACGATCTTAGTTTCTATTATGTATGGGAATAACGAAGTAGGTACGATCCAACCAATTTTACAAATTGGTGAGTTTTTACAAGACAAAGGAATTGCCTTTCATACTGATGCTGTCCAAGCTTATGGTATTGAAGATATCGATGTGAAAAAACTGCATATCGATTTTTTAAGTGTATCTGCTCATAAAGTAAACGGGCCGAAAGGTGTAGGCTTTCTTTATGCAACAAATACTAAAAAGATCTATCCAAATCTATTTGGAGGGGATCAAGAAAGAAAGCGACGTGCTGGAACAGAAAATGTTGCTGGAATTGTGGGATTGAAGAAAGCAGCTAAAATAGCCTTTGAAAAAAGAGAAGCAAGAAGAGAAGAATATTTTGCTTTTCGTCAAAGAATGTTAACGTTGTTTTCTGATCATAATCTCGACTTTGAGATCAATGGAGACGATAACGAATGTTTACCACATATCTTAAATGTTAGTTTTCATGGAGTTGGAGTAGAGTCCTTCCTAGTGAATTTAGATCTAGCAGGGATAGCTGCTTCGAGTGGTTCCGCTTGTACCGCAGGAAGTTTAGAGCCTTCCCATGTTTTAGCAGCGATGTTTCCTAACGATAAACAAAGAACAATGTCCGCAGTTAGGTTTAGTTTTGGATTAGGAAATACGTTAGAGGAAATAGAGCAAGTTGCTAAAGAAACAGTGAAAATTATTCAGAGAATTAAACAGTAATTGAGAGGTGGTGAGGTCATGCAACAAAATCAAAAAGCCCCTAAAGACACAAGAGTTGTTGTAGGGATGTCTGGTGGAGTTGACTCATCGGTTGCAGCATACCTCTTGAAAGAGCAAGGTTATGATGTAATTGGGATCTTTATGAAAAATTGGGACGATACGGATGAAAATGGTGTTTGTACAGCAACGGAAGATTACAATGACGTGATCCGTGTTTGTAATCAAATTGGTATTCCATATTATGCTGTTAATTTTGAAAAGCAATATTGGGATAAAGTATTTACATATTTCCTAGAAGAATATAAAGCAGGAAGAACACCTAATCCAGATGTGATGTGTAATAAAGAAATTAAATTTAAAGCTTTTCTAGAGCATGCAGTGAGCCTTGGGGCCGATTATCTAGCAACAGGGCACTATGCAAGAGTAGAATATCGAGCCGGCGAATATAAAATGCTTCGTGGCGTCGATGATAATAAAGACCAAACCTATTTTTTGAATGCTTTAGGACAAGAGCAATTATCAAAAACAATGTTTCCAATTGGAAATTTACCAAAGAAAGAAGTACGAGAAATCGCCCAAAAAGCGGAACTTGCTACTGCAAATAAAAAAGACAGTACAGGGATTTGTTTTATTGGTGAACGTAATTTTAAAGAGTTTTTAGGGCAATTTTTACCAGCGCAACCGGGAGAAATGCAAACCCTTGAAGGGGAAGTTAAGGGACGTCACGACGGTTTGATGTACTACACGCTAGGTCAAAGACATGGGCTTGGGATCGGCGGATCAGGAGAACCATGGTTTGCAGTTGGAAAAGATCTCCAAAGAAATATCCTTTATGTTGCTCAAGGTTTCCATCACCCTAGTTTATATTCTGAAGGATTAATTGCGACTACAGTAAACTGGGTAAGTGATAAAGAGATACCAGCAACATTTTATTGTACTGCAAAATTCCGTTATCGTCAGCCAGACAATGGCGTAACAGTTTATCGTGAAGACGATGGAAATCTTAAAGTAATTTTTGATGAACCGCAACGCGCAATTACACCAGGACAAGCAGTAGTGTTTTATCAAGGTGATGAATGCCTAGGTGGAGGCACAATTGATAAGGTAATAAAGTCTGTATAAAAACTAGGGTTTATCGGGTAAGTGGACTGATCTCAATGTGCCTTTGAGACAGTCTTTTTTTCCATTAGTGTCTCTTCGGAGAGTAACTATTCAGGGCTTTTCTAACAAACTAACCAACCAACCAACTAACCAACAACCAGTAAGCGTTATTAAAAAATAAGGAGATTTGAAAATGGATAATAAACAAATCGAAGCTGCACAATTAATTCAAGAAGGAAAACTTGAGGAAGCAGCGAAACTACTAAATGAAGCAATTGACGAAAATCCTAGGGATCCACTAGCTTATGTGAACTTTGGTCATCTCCTTTCGATCATTGGTGAAAAAGATCGAGCGATTACTTTCTATCATAAGGCAATTGAACTTGATGAGACAATGGCCACAGCATATTACGGTGCAGGGAATACTTATTTTGAACAAGATAAATTTGAAGAAGCGATTGGAATGTTTAAAGAAGCGATCGCTAATGGCTTAGTAGAAGCAGATGCATACTTTATGCTAGGCCTTTGCTATTCGAATATGGGGATCTTTCCTTACGCGCTAGCCAATTTTCTAACAGCTACTGAGAAAAACCCAAACGACATTGATGCCTTGTTTCAATACGGGATTACATTAGCACAAACCGGGCAAATTGATGAAGCTATTGCAACTCTAGAAAAAGTTATTCAACTAAATGAGAACCATGCCGATGCTTATTACAATTTAGGAGTTGCGTTTGCGTTTAAGGAAGAAGGAAAAAAGGCACTAAAGATGTTCGAAGAGGCGTTGAAAATACAACCAGACCATCTTTTAGCTGGAAATGGGAAAAAACAGCTAGAGGCTTTACTCCAAGAAGAATAATACTTGGACTGGAAGAGGTTATGACGAATGATTATTGAAACTCCAAATGAGAACCAACCCTATATAAAAGGGGAACTAATTACCGTTGTTTATATGAATGAAGAGAATTTTTATACCGTTGCAAGGGTAAAAGTACACGATACAAATGTGGAGTTATCTGATAAGGTAATTGCGATTGTAGGGACCCTTCCAAAGCTAGACGAAGAACATTTATATACGTTCTATGGGAAAAAAATTGACCATCCTAAGTTCGGTGAACAATTTCAAGTGAGTTCGTTTGAAAAAGAGATACCAAAAACAACAGAGGGAATCGTCCGTTATCTGAGCAGTGATCGTTTTAAAGGAATTGGACGAAAGACAGCTGAAGCTATTGTTCAAACTTTAGGCGAGCAAGCGATTTCTAAAATTATTGAAGACAAAAATGTATTGAAAAAAATTCCGACATTAAAAGATGATAAAATCCAATTGATTTACAATCAAGTGATTGAACATCAAGGGATTGAACAGGTTTTAATAGAGCTATATAAATTTGGATTCGGTGCACAACTGGCAATGAGGATATTCCAAGCTTATAAGGATGAGACGCTTCAAGTAGTGAAAACTAATCCATATCAACTCATCTACGACGTTGAAGGGATTGGTTTTGCTAGAGCAGATGCTTTAGGGCAAGTGCTTGGTTTTACGAAAGAACAACCTGAACGAATCCATGCCGGATGCCTTCATATTGTCCAAGAAATGTCTTTGCAGGAAGGACACGTTTATATCGAAAGAAGTGAGCTTATCGGAGGAGCCATTAAGCTACTTAGCGATTTCTCGTATTCAATCTCAAGACAAGATGTTGAGCAGCAATTGTTGTTTTTAGAAGAAGAAGGACAACTAATTGTTGAGGGGGAAAATGTATACCTACCTTCTTTATTTTTTGCTGAGAAGGGTCTGGTTACAAATATAAGTAAACTTTTAACTGACGATACTCAAATTGAAGAGTTCCCTGAAGCAGAGTTTCTAAAGGCAATTGGTGAGACAGAGGAAGAATTAAAAATTGAATATGCTCCGTCTCAAAAAGAGGCAATTAAAACTGCGCTTAAATCAGGAATTATGATTTTGACAGGGGGGCCTGGAACAGGTAAGACGACAGTGATTAAGGGCATTGTTGAATCTTATGCAAAGCTTCATGGGCTTTCATTAAATAAAAGAGATTACGGAAAAAACAATCCCTTTCCAATTATCTTGGTTGCCCCTACTGGAAGAGCTGCAAAACGAATGTCTGAAGCGACTGGTCTGCCTGCTGAAACCATTCACCGTCTGTTAGGTTGGAAGGGTGGTCATTCAGGATTTGAAAAAGATGAGGATAATCCAATAGAGGGTAAATTACTGATAGTTGATGAAGTTTCGATGGTAGATATCTGGCTCGCCAACCAGTTGTTTAAATCTTTGCCAAGTACGATTCAGGTCATCCTAGTAGGTGACGAAGATCAGTTACCGTCAGTAGGCCCTGGCCAAGTGTTAAGTGAATTGCTGCATTCAAATGTAATACCGACAGTAAACTTAATTGATATCTATCGCCAAGCAAAAGAATCCTCGATCATTCAGTTAGCACACAAAATGAAAGAAGGTCATTTACCTGAGGACATAACAGAAGCCAAGGTAGACCGACGTTTTTTCCCATGCAGTCAAGAACAAGTTATCTCAGTTATTACGCAAATTTGCCAAAATGCGCTAAAAAAAGGCTATACGGCAAAGGAAATACAAGTGTTGGCGCCTATGTATCGTGGTAATGCTGGTATTGAAGCATTAAATACAACACTTCAAAAGATATTTAATCCAAAACAAGAAAAACAGCGAGAGATTGTTTTTGGTGAAGTTTCATACCGAGTCGGTGATGTCGTTTTACAGCTTGTTAATAATCCTGAAGAAAACGTATTTAATGGCGATAGAGGGGAAATCGTTGCTATTTTTTACGCCAAAGAAAATGTTGAAAAGCAAGACCAAGTGGTTATTTCTTTCGAGGGAATTGAAGTTACATACACAAAACAAGATCTAAATCAAATTACATTAGCTTATTGCTGCAGTGTTCATAAGTCACAGGGCAGTGAATTTCCCATTGTCATTATGCCAATTGTCAGAGGGTATCACAGAATGCTTCGTCGTAATTTAGTTTATACAGGAATTACAAGAGCAAAAGAGTATTTAATCCTTTGCGGGGAAGTAAAGGCCTTCGAGACAGCAATCCAGCAACAAAATGAGATGAAGCGTAATACGAAATTAAGGGAGAAACTGATGGCAGTTATGAGTTTGAGTGAGGAGTTTTGAGTTTTTTTAGCAATGCTTCGAAGGTTTACCGAGAATAACTCAAAACTCCAAATTCAAAACTCATCACTCAGTTGGAAGTAGTTACTTAGCATGTTTAGTTGAGGAATAACAAACTATATAAATGTTCGGAAAGGTGGGGGATTAACTTTGCGAACGTTTTCCGTTCTTAATGGTTTACCCGTTATTTCTTTAACTGGTGGAAAAGAAATTGGCAAAGTGATCGATTTATTGTTTCATAAAACACATGTCGAAGGTTTTTTAATTGATCAGAATGGCTGGTTAAATCGCCATCTTTTTGTACCGTTAGAAAATATTCATGCAATAGGACATGATGCTTTAATTATTGATGACGTTAAAGAGCTATCCACTTTTGATAAAAAACAGTTTCCATTCTATTCTCTTCATAATGGGACAAAGAAAATTGTTGGGAAGACATTAATGTCGACCGAAGGGGAAAAGTTGGGCTTGGTAGAAGATGTATATTTTAATGAAAATTTGGGCAATATCGTAGGGTATGAGGTGACAGACGGTCTAATCGCTGATTTAAAAGAGGGGAAACGAGTGTTGAAATCGACAACTCCTTTAACAGTTGGTGAAGAAGTTCTCGTCATCGATTTAAATTGTTAAAGGAGGCCCTGCGATGCGTTGTCCTAATTGCAAAGGGAAGGATATTGGAAAAATTGGTACAAATCAATATTATTGCTGGCATTGTTTTATTGAATTAACTATCGTGAACGGGCGATTTTCACTACACCAAGTTGAAGAAGACGGGAGCTTAAGCTCACTTGATGATCTTTTTGAGGATGAGGATATGAGCGTGGAAAGCAGCTAACAATCGTTCGTACATTAAGTGTTAGAGGGGAAGTAGTTTGACCAAAAGTCAAAGGAAGACACTCTATAATTGGTGGTGAATGAAATGCGTACAACAACATTATTAGCGATCGGATTAGGGGCCGCTGCTGTTACAATGATGGATCCAAAACGTCGCAAAAGAATGATGCGAATGATGGAACCAATGACGAACAACATTGAAATGGCAGAAATGATGCCTTCGAAGCGTACAATTCAAAAAATTCAAAAACGTATGATGCGTACATTTTCTTAAATGAAAGAAGCTCCTAGTCAAGGCTAGGGGCTTTTTTAGTTAAGAGTGTAAAGTTATATCTTATAAAAAAATAAATGTATAAACAGATTTCTGAGCTATGTTATCCACTAAACGTAAATGGCGATTTCTTATAAACAATTCTCCGAAGCTTTTGCTTTTAACACTATAAACTTTAAACTTTAAACTCAAATTATAATTTAGCAGTTCTTGTAAATAATAACATTAGCTTGGATAACTATGGGGTGAGTTTTTTGGAACCATTACCAATAAAATGGCTTATTCGATTTGTAAGTCTCTTAGTGTTATTTTTGTGCGGCTACGTTTTTTTACTACTTGCTCCAATCTGGGAACCAATTTTAACCGTCACTATTAGAGTTGCAACCCCGTTTATCATTGCTGGGGTTATCACTTACTTATTGCATCCAATTGTCGAGCAATTGAAGAATATGGGGCTACCAAGACCAATTTCGATCCTCTTAATTTACGTTGTATTCATGTTTGTATTTGCTTCTTTGTTAATGAAGGGAACTCCTTACATTATTGAAGAACTTAAGGATTTAGTTGAAAATATACCTAATTTCATCAACATCTATCGTGATTTGGTTAGTGATTTCTATAAGCAGACGTCTATGATGCCTGACGGGTTTCGAGTGAAAGCAGAAGGATGGTTAACGAATATAGAAGGAGTAGCGGCTGATGGTGTTGTCGGTACTGTTGAAACTCTAGGTGGATTAGTAGATTATTTATTAATGATTATTATTATTCCCTTCCTGGTTTTCTATCTTTTAAAAGATTTTAATTTACTCGAGAAAACAGCTTGGTATTTAACGCCTCGTAAATGGAGAGGTTCAGGGAGAGAGTTGTTAAGGAATATTAATGTGTCATTAGGTAACTACATTAGGGGGCAATTGATAGTCTGTTTAGCAGTAGCAATTATCGCTTCATTGGGACTTTGGCTAATCGGGATGCCTTATGCAGTAATTCTGGGTATTTTCATTGGTATCACTAATATCATTCCTTATTTTGGCCCTATTATAGGTGCAGTCCCAGTAGCAATTATTGCGTTTACGGAATCGTTTCAACTAGTTTTACTAGGATTAATGGTTAATTTCGGTCTACAGATGATCGAGGGAAACATTTTATCCCCTTTAATTGTAGGGAAAAGCTTACATATGCACCCAATTTTAATTATGTTAGCTTTAATTGTTGGTGGAGAAGTTGGAGGGATCATTGGACTTATTTTGGCTGTACCAATTTTGGCGGTCATTAAAGTTTTATTATCCATGTTCGTGAGGCTCTGCAAGAAAAACACGAAAAAGCAGCAAAAATGTAACTCGGAAAAAATGGGATCATAAAATTGCAGGAATGGCATGATATTGACAAAGAGTTTTCCGATAACTATAATGACCTTAACAAGCTAAAATATTGAAAACTTGATGAAGGAACCCTTTATTAAAGACCATCTAAATAAGGTTTATGTAAGAATGTTTGCTTACAAGATCCTAACGCAGAGAAGAATTTCCATGGCTGAGAGAAATTCTAGATGAAGGTTAATAAAAAGCTACTCCTGAAAGCAGGCCAAAACCTGCCGGCTAAAAACCGTTATTTATGATTTAAGGTGATGAACAGATTTCTTCGTTCATAACTAGGGTGGTACCGCGTGAGTTCAGCTCTCGTCCCTGTTTGGGATGAGGGCTTTTTTCTATTCAAATTTAAAATGTAGAATGTAGAATTTAAAATGTTTTCTTAATGCTTCGAAGCTCTACATAAAAAAATTCTGCATTTTACATTCTGAATTCTACATTTAAAAAGGGAGGAATTAAAAATGAAGCGATTAACTTCAGTTGAAGTTAGACAAATGTTTTTAGATTTTTTTAAAGAAAAGGGACATGCTATTGAGCCCAGTGCATCACTTGTACCTCATGAAGACCCGTCATTACTTTGGATTAATAGTGGCGTGGCAACCTTGAAGAAGTATTTTGATGGACGAGTTATTCCTGAAAACCCAAGGATTACGAATGCTCAAAAGTCGATAAGGACAAATGATATTGAGAATGTCGGAAAAACGGCACGACATCATACGTTTTTTGAAATGCTTGGTAACTTTTCAATTGGGGATTACTTTAAAAAAGAGTCGATTGAGTGGGCTTGGGAATTCCTAACAAGTGACGAATGGATTGGTTTTGATCCAAATAAATTATCTGTAACTATTCATCCTGAAGATCATGAAGCCTTTGAGATTTGGAGTAAAGAGATTGGAATTCCTGAAGACAGAATTATTCGTTTAGAAGGAAACTTTTGGGATATTGGTGAGGGTCCAAGTGGTCCAAATACGGAAATTTTTTACGATCGTGGTGAAGGGTATGGTAATGATGAAAATGATCCTGAACTTTTTCCTGGTGGAGAGAATGAGCGATATTTAGAGGTTTGGAATCTTGTGTTCTCACAATTTAATCATAATCCAGATGGAACTTATACACCACTTCCAAAGAAAAACATTGATACTGGAATGGGACTTGAAAGAATGGTTTCGGTTGTACAGGACGTGCCAACAAACTTTGATACAGACCTTTTTGTTCCAATTATTAAAGCGACTGAACAAATATCAGGAGTTTCGTATGGGGAAACAAAGGAAACCGATGTATCATTTAAAGTGATCGCTGACCATGTTCGTACAGTAAGTTTCGCTATTGCTGATGGGGCTCTTCCATCAAACGAAGGTAGAGGTTATGTGCTCAGACGTTTACTCCGTAGAGCAGTGCGTTATGCAAAGTTAATTAACATTGATCGCCCGTTTATGTATGAGCTAGTCCCTGTTGTTGGCGAAATCATGGTTGATTTCTATCCAGAAGTAAAAGATAAAACTGAATTCGTTCAAAAAGTCATTAAAAATGAAGAAGAACGATTCCACGAAACGTTAAATGAAGGATTAACAATTCTAGCAAAGGTAATTGAACAAGCCAAAAGTGCAAATGAACAAGTGATTTCTGGTGAGAATGTCTTTAGATTATATGACACTTACGGTTTCCCAGTAGATTTAACTGAAGAATATGTAGAGGAAGCTGGACTTACAATCGATCGAACAGGCTTTGAGGTAGAGATGGGGAAGCAAAGAGAAAGAGCTCGTGCAGCTCGTCAAACGGATAACTCAATGCAAACTCAAGACAGTGTTTTAGGAGAACTTAAGGTTGAAAGTGAGTTTGTCGGTTATGAAAATCTTTCCGCAGATTCAGTAATTGAAGTAATCATTAGAGATAAAGAGCTTGTGAAAGAAGCTAGCGCTGGTGATGTAATTAAAGTGATTGTTGATAAAACACCATTTTATGCTGAAAGTGGTGGGCAGGTTGCTGATAAAGGGTCTATGAGAGCAAGTGGAGTTTACCTTAAGGTAGAGGACGTTCAAAAAGCTCCGAATGGGCAAAATTTGCACTCTGTTCGTGTAATTGAGGGGTCAATCTCAGTTGGAACGAAGGTAATTTCAGTCGTGGAAGAAACTGAACGTATTGGTACTGTCAAAAACCATACAGCTACACATATTTTGCATAGGGCCTTAAAAGATACTCTTGGTGAACACGTAAATCAGGCAGGTTCTTTAGTTTCAGAGAATAGACTTCGTTTTGATTTTTCTCATTTTGGACAGGTAACTCCTGAAGAATTAGCAAAAGTTGAGTCGATCGTTAATCAAAAAATTTGGGATGCTATTACAGTTGAAATCTCTAACAAAAATATCGAAGAAGCTAAAGCTATGGGTGCTATGGCTTTATTCGGTGAAAAATACGGTGAAGTTGTTCGTGTAGTTCAAGTTGGAGAGTATAGTTTAGAGCTTTGTGGTGGCTGTCACGTGAAGAATACAGCAGAAATTGGTCTATTTAAAATTGTTTCTGAATCAGGAATTGGTGCTGGGATCCGCCGTATCGAAGCTGTGACAGGAAAAGGTGCATATGAGCACATGAATTCGCAAGTCGATCTACTAAAAGAGGCAGCGACTTTAGTAAAAGCTAACTTAAAAGACGTACCAGATAAAGTAGAACAGCTTCAACTACAACTTCGTAAGTTACAACGAGAAAATGAATCATTAGCTGCAAAGCTAGGAAATATGGAAGCAGGAGGGTTGATCGAAAACGTTAATAAAATAAATGACGTATCGGTTATTGCTCAAAAGGTAAATGTAGCTGACATGGATAGCATTCGCAGTTTAGTCGATACATTAAAAAATAAATTAGGTTCAGGTATTGTTGTATTAGGTGCTGTCAATAATGGGAAGGTAAATATCGTTGCAGGTGTAACGAATGATTTAATCAAAAAAGGGTATCATGCTGGAAATATTGTTAAAGAAGTTGCCACACGTTGCGGCGGCGGCGGTGGCGGTCGACCTGATATGGCCCAAGCAGGTGGGAAAAATCCAGATCAGCTTCAAGAAGCTCTAGATTTTGTTCCAGAATTTCTGAAAACAATTTCCTAAATAATTCATGTTAGTGTACAATATGGATAACAGGTTACATGTCCATTCATTTAGTGGAATGTAAATCAATTGTGCATTGTAGGAAAAGAGGTGTTTGTGATGAGTTCAATGGATAACACAATGAAATTTAATTTCCAAGATGACTCAGAAGATACGAATGTTCAAGAAGTACTTCTAACTGTATACGAGGCATTGGAAGAAAAGGGCTACAATCCAATTAACCAAATTGTAGGTTATTTATTGTCAGGAGACCCTGCGTACATTCCTAGACACAAAGATGCAAGATCATTAATTCGTAAGCTTGAGAGAGATGAATTAATCGAAGAATTAGTGAAATCGTATTTATCACAGCACCAAGAGGAGTAATATGAGAACATTAGGATTAGATGTAGGTACGAAAACGATTGGTGTAGCAGCTAGTGATGAATTAGGTTGGACAGCTCAAGGTGTTGAAACAATTAGGCGCGATAGTGAAAATCCAGATAATGATTGGGAAAAGTTAAGCAAACTGATTAAAGAACTTGATATTGTTAAAGTAGTAGTCGGCTTACCCAAAAACATGAATGGAACGATTGGCCCAAGTGGGGAAGCATGTCAGCAATTTGCTGAAGAGGTTAAACAACGCTTTCAATTACCAGTCATTCTATGGGATGAACGTTTAACAACTGTTGCAGCTGAAAAAATGTTGATTGCTGCTGATATGAGCCGTAAAAAGCGAAAGAAGGTTATCGATAAGATGGCCGCAGTAATGATATTACAAGGGTATTTAGACTCAACATCATAATGTAATACGAATGCAAACTAAGAAATATGGAAATATTAACTTATGAGTATTTTAAGCATTTTGATATATAAAAATAATGGGGTGTTATTATGGAAACAACTGAAAGAGAACGTATTGTTATTCCAGACGAAAATGGCGATGAGCATTTATTTGATGTATTATTTACATTTGACGTAGATGAAACTGGTAAATCTTACATGGTATTAGTTGACGCTGGTGATGCTGAAAGCGATGATGAAGAAATGGAAGTACATGCTTTTCGCTATGAAGAAACAGGCGAAGGTGACGATGATTTACAACTTTTCCCGATCGAAACAGACGAGGAATGGGACATTGTTGAAGAAATGCTCAACACATTCCAAGAAGGCGAAGACGACGAAGAGTAGAAAAAAGGCTGTTCTCTTAGGAGAATGGCCTTTTTTTTGCGTTTGATTTTATAGCTTGCGAAAAAATTCTACATTTTCCACTGCATTTCTACATATATAATGAAATTTTGAGGAGATATAGTATAATAGGAGTGTTGTACTTTTTATCGTGCAAATGGAATTTTCTAAATTAATCACTTATACCATTGTGAGGAGGGAGGAAAACATGGCTTCAAACGATAAACAAAAAGCGAAACAAGAAATAAAAAAACAATTGTTACGAGAACGTCAAGAAGAAGCAAGTATTGTTAGAAAAATTGTAGCAGTATGTTTATTGTTACTTATTATAGCTTTTGCTGTAACTGGAGCTTCTGCCTATTATTACATTGAAGGTGCTCTTAGCCCCGTTGATGAAACGAATGAAGAACTAATTGATATTCACATACCTATTGGCTCCACAAGTACCAGAATTGGTAATATCCTAGAAGAAAATGAATTGATTAGTAACGCTAGTTTTTTCCGTTATTATATTCGTTATAAAAATGAGTCTGGATTCCAAGCTGGCGATTACAAATTGTCACAAAGTATGAATTTAGATGAAATTATCGCTGAATTAAAAGAGGGGAAAATTCTTCAGGATTATAAGTTATCCTTTACAATTCCTGAGGGTAGATGGCTTGAAAGTATTTTAAAGACCATTTCTGACAACACTAGTCATGCAGAAGAAGAATTAATTGAAAAAGTCACGGATCGAGAATATCTTGAAAACTTAATTGCTCGGTACTCCATTTTATCGGAGGATATATTAGATGAGCGATTAAGGTGGCCATTAGAAGGTTATTTATTCCCAGCTAGATATGATTTTATCGAAGAAAATCCTTCAATTGAAACAATTATTGAAGCAATGCTCGCGCGAACAGAACAAGTGATTAGCAAGTATTCTGGAAACCTTGAAGAAACTGAATATTCGACCCATGAAATTCTAGCTTTGGCTTCAATCATTGAGGGTGAAGCACAAAAGCAGGAAGATCGTTATACAATCTCAGGCGTGTTATACAATCGTTTAAAGATAAATATGGCTCTTCAAGTTGATCCATCTATTGCTTATGCGCATGGTCAGCATTTCTCAAGAACATTGTACGAGCATCTAGATATTGATTCACCTTATAATACCTATCGTTATCCTGGGATTCCGATTGGTCCTATAAATAATCCGGGCGAGTTTTCTATTAAAGCTGCCCTTCAACCTGAGGAACACAAATATCTTTATTTTTATGCTGATAGTCAAGGTGATGTACATTATAGTGAAACATTTCAGCAGCACCAAGAAGTCTTACGTAAGTATCGTGATTAATAGGAGAACTTAGCTAGGTTCTTTCTTTAAAACATTTGTTAGTCCGAACTAACAAATAGATCTTATTTCGAAAGTTCACTTTCCTTAAACCAAATGTTTATCTACCAGTTGGTGAAAGTGAGCTTTTTCTTTGGATCTAGCCAGGGGAAAAGTACACTTTTTCCTAGTGCGCTTCTGCTTTTCAATGTCTAGCATAAGCGCCTAGCTCCTCGGGGTCAAATAACCTGGAAGAAATAAAAGTGGAGAGCGCACTTTTAATCTGCTAGAACATTTGCCTGTCGGAGCTAATCAGGCGCTTCTGCTTTTCAATGTCTAGCATCAGCGCCTAGCTCCTCGGGGTCAAATAACCTGGCAGAAATAAAAGTGGAGAGCGCACTTTTAATCTGCCAGAACATTTGCCTGTCGGAGCTAATCAGGCGCTTCTGCTTTTCTTAGAGAGTGTGATATATTCGCATTCTCTTTCTGTTTATGTTACAATAAATCGTTCTTTTTAGAATTTGTCTATTTTAATAAAGCTTGTTCCTTTCGTAAAAAATCCCAAAAACCGGATTTTTACACAAAATACTATGATATCACTACTTATTAGTAAGTATTGCTCTTTTCTTACTAAACTTATTGGGTGATATCTATTCATCTAAGGAATTTTTCAATTATCTTAGGTTAAAAAGCAACATGTTTTTTTGTGCGACGAGTAACCGCAGGAGCAATGTTTTAGAAAAGAGCTTAGAATTTAAATAAGGAGGCTTTCTAGTGGTCTCAGAGCAAGTAAATGCTTATATTAGTTCTTTAATTAAAGCAAGAAACCCATTACTAACAGAAATGGAACAATATGCACGGGAGCATGAAGTCCCGATTATGGATATTGTGAGTATCGAAGCAATGTTACAAATCCTTTCATTTGCTGGAACGAAGAAGGTATTAGAAGTTGGCACTGCTATCGGTTATTCCGCGATGCGAGTTGCAGAGAGACTTCCTCATTGTAAAATCGTATCAATTGAAAGAGACGAAGATAGGTATAATAAAGCACGAGACTATATCAAGAGAGCAAATCTTGAAAATCGTGTTACCCTTATCTTTGGTGATGCCCTCGAAGTAGGGAGTGAAATTGAACAGTTTGGTATGTTCGACTGTTTATTTATAGATGCTGCAAAAGGTCAATATAAACGTTTTTTTGAATTATATAGTCCTCTTGTCCAACCCAATGGTCTTGTCGTCAGTGATAATGTGCTTTATAAAGGTATTGTTGCCCATGAAGGCAAAATCGCAAAAGGTATTCGGACAATGGTAACTAATTTAAAGAGTTACAATGAAATGTTAATGGCAAATGAGCAATTTGAAACAACCTTTTATCCAATTGGGGATGGAATGGCTATTAGCAAAAAAATAGGTGGTGTAGAATTATGAACAAACCTGAAATACTTGTCACACCGACAAAGGTAGAAGACATTGACAGATTAATCAAAGCAGGAGCTACAGCCTTTATCATCGGTGAAGAGAAATTTGGTCTACGTCTTGCAGGTGAATTTACAAGAGATGATATTAAGGAAGCTGTTAAGATTGCACATAGTTCTGGTGCAAAGATCTATGTTGCAATGAATGCGCTGTTCCATAATGATAAATTGGAATTATTGCCGGATTATATTTCATTTTTAGCGGAAAATGGTGTAGATGCGATTGTTTTTGGAGATCCTGCGGTATTAATGGTTGCTAGAGAAGTTGCTCCTCAAATGAAGCTTCATTGGAATACAGAGACAACTGCAACTAATTATTACACGGCTAATTATTGGGGACGAAAAGGTGCTAAGCGTGCAGTAATGGCTAGGGAAATTAATATGGAGGCAATCGTCGAAACAAAGGAAAATGCGGAAGTGGAAATTGAGGTTCAGGTCCATGGGATGACTTGTATGTTCCAATCAAAGCGAACGTTAATTGGAAACTACATGGAGTTTCAAGGGAAGGACTTAGTGGTTGAGGGACGTAGTAAAGACCGTACATTGGTTTTACATGATCCGGAGCGTGAGGCGAAGTACCCTATCTTTGAAGATGAAAATGGGACACATATTATGAGTCCAAATGACATTTGTATCATTGACGAGTTAGAAGATATGCTTGATGCTGGAGTAGATTCATTTAAGATTGATGGAATTTTAAAATCCGTTGATTATTTAGAAAAAGTAACAGCATTGTATAAAGAGGCAATCGAGCTTTACTTAGAGGATCCAGATGCATATCAGGATAAGAAATTTCATTTTTTACAAGAAGCAGAAAAAGTACAACCAAGAAATCGAAAACTAGATACTGGATTTTTCTTTAAAGAAACTGTTTATTAAGGAGGGGTGTTTACCATGGAAAAAATATCAACTGTCACTCCAGAAGGAAAACGTGTCATTACTAAAAAGCCTGAGTTATTAGCCCCTGCTGGTAGTTTAGAAAAATTAAAAATAGCTGTTCACTACGGTGCCGATGCAGTATTCATTGGTGGTCAAGAATTTGGACTTCGTTCGAATGCTGATAACTTTTCGATTGAAGAGATGCGTGAAGGTGTAGAGTTTGCGAATAAGTATGGTGCAAAAATTTATGTGACTACAAATATCTTTGCTCATAACGAGAATATGGATGGACTAGAGGAATATTTGCAAGATCTTCAGGATGTAGGGGTTGCTGGGATTATAGTCGCTGACCCGTTAATTATTGAAACATGTAAGCGGGTGGCACCTAAAGTTGAAGTACACTTAAGTACACAACAATCACTTACCAATTGGCAGGCAATTAAGTTCTGGAAAGAAGAAGGACTTCACCGTGTCGTTTTAGCTCGCGAAGTAGGAATAGAAGAAATGTTAGAAATGAAACGAAACGTAGATATCGAGATAGAAACGTTTATTCATGGTGCTATGTGTATATCTTATTCAGGAAGATGCGTTCTAAGTAACCATATGACTGCACGCGACTCAAATAGAGGTGGATGCTGTCAGTCATGTCGTTGGGATTATGATCTTACGAACAAAATGAACAAGACGAATTCAATGAAAGTCCTTTATTTTCAGAACAGGATCTACCATTTTCAATGAGTCCTAAAGACCTTAACTTGCTAGCTGGAATTCCAAAGGTAATTGAAGCTGGGATTGACAGTTTAAAAATTGAAGGTAGAATGAAATCGATCCATTATGTAGCTACGGTTACATCTGTGTACAGAAAAGTAATTGATGCTTATTGTGCCGATCCCGATAATTTCACCTTAGATCCTAAGTGGGTTGAAGAATTGGACAAATGTGCAAACCGTGATACAGCTTCTTCGTTCTTTGAAAACGAACCGACATATAAGGAGCAATTGTTTGGAAGAGTTGATGGCAAAAAAACACCTTATGATTTTGCCGGTCTTGTCCTAGAGTATGATCAAGAAACAAAAATTGTTACTTTACAACAACGAAATTACTTTAAACCAGGTGACAAAGTTGAGTTCTTCGGTCCAGAAATTGATAACTTTACAGTCACAGTTGGAACGATCTGGGATGCGAAAACTGGTGAAGAAATGGATGCAGCTAGACATCCACTACAAATTGTAAAATTTCAAGTGGATAAACCACTTTTCCCTAATAATATGATGCGTAAAGGAGTACTATAATGACAAAAAAACCCGTTGTTATAGGTGTTGCGGGAGGAACAGGCTCAGGAAAAACAACGGTGGCCAGAGAAATCTATCGTAACTTTAAAGAAAAATCTATATTAATGATCGAACAAGATGCATACTATAAGAATCAAAGTCATAAAACAATGGAAGAAAGGATTTTAACAAATTACGATCATCCATTGGCTTTTGACAATGATCTTCTACTAGAACATTTACAAAAGTTGCTTAACTATAATAAAATTGAAAAGCCAATATATGACTATGCAAATCATACAAGAGCCGAGGAAGTATCGATTGTGGAACCTCAGGACGTCATCATTTTAGAAGGTATTTTAATTCTAGAGGATAAACGTCTTCGTGACTTAATGGATATTAAACTTTTGTTGATACTGATGCAGATATAAGGATTATCCGCAGACTTGTTCGTGATATTGAAGAACGTGGCCGAACGTTGGACTCTGTTATTACACAGTACACAACGATCGTTCGTCCAATGCACCTTCAATTTATCGAGCCAACCAAGCGTTATGCGGATGTTATTATCCCTGAAGGTGGACAAAATCTTGTTGCAATTGATCTAATGGTAACAAAAATTAGAACAATCCTTGAAGAAAAGGAAATTTTGTAATAGCATAGAGAATAGGGTTTTTAATTTTTACCTTTTCAGCTAATTATTTCATAAGTTGTAATGAAAAGCTTGTGCATTTCACGTCACAGTGAAATGCTAAGCTTTTCTGTATACATATAGTTGGCAGATTTATCATTAATTTTTAGCTCTTCATTATTGAAAACCTTACCAAAATGAATGAAAGTACAATATTTACCGAATAGTAACGTAAATTGTAGACAACTTTAAGGAGTGAATGAACAAAATGAGTGAAGACAAAAAGTTTTATATGACATTGGATGGAAAAGCAAAATTAGAGCAAGAGTTAGAATTTTTGAAAAGTGAAAAAAGAAAAGAAGTTGTAGAGCGCATCAAAATTGCACGTTCTTTTGGGGATCTTTCTGAGAACTCCGAGTACGATTCAGCAAAAGAAGAGCAAGCATTTGTCGAAGGGCGTATTGTGACTATTGAAAAAATGATTCGTAATGCAGTAATTATTAAAGAGGATGAAACGGATTCTTCTGTTGTCTCCTTAGGAAAGTCAGTAAAATTTAAGGAACTTCCTGATGGTGACGAAGAAGTTTATACAATTGTAGGAAGCGCAGAAAGCGATCCATATGAAGGGAAAATTTCTAATGACTCACCTATGGCACAAAGTCTACTTGGAAAAACCGTTGGAGATAAAGTAACTGTCCAAACACCTGGTGGCGAAATGAAAGTAGAAATTTTAGAAATTAAATAAGGACTTATTTTTCGAATAAGGTTATTTTCTCAAATTTATTGAATTACTGTCCATAAAGCCACAATATTTGCAAAAAGAGCCTAGTTTAAAGAATAGATGCCCAACTTCTACCTAAGTAGTGGTTGGGCGTTTTTTTTTGAATGGAAAGCATAACCATTTTAGTACTATAAACCTAGCTCCAGACGCAATCTGCTCATAACGATTTCAAAACCCAAAACTCAAAACTCAAAACTCAAAACTCAAAACTCAAAACTCTATACATACACTAAATGAATAAACTTCCATGAATAAGTAACAATGTTAATGGGAGGTGATGGTATGATTGTTCATAAACGAATTGTTGGTATGCTGGTTCTATTTAATGTCTTGTTGCTGGTATTTATCTTTAGGTTAGCTTATGTTCAATTGGTAGGGACCCATCATATCTCGAAGTATGATGTTGATTTAGTGGAAGAAAGTATTAAACAACGTACGAAAAAGTTTATTCTACATTCTGGTCGTGGTTATTTCACTGATCGTCATGGTGAGTCCTTACATATGGATTACTACCCTAGTTTGATTTTGTTCCCGTTTTTAAAAGAGCAACAATGGCCAGCCACTCAACTGGCTAACATACTTAATATTAATCCATTAACAATGATTGAAGCCGTTGAAATGGCAAATGAGCCTATCGTTTTTGAAGTACATGGAAAACGGCGGAAATTAACTATTGAAGAAATGAAGAAAATAAATGAGTTAAAAATTCCAGGAGTCTATGCTCATTACGTTCAAGAACGTGTTGAAAACATTGCCCCCCATTTAATAGGTGTTGTCGGTGAAAATGTTGAAGAAGTGAAACGTAGGTACGGGACACAAGTAGAAAATGGGACTATATCAATCCATTCAGAAATTGGCGTTTCCGGAATGGAACGTTCTTTCGATCCTTTTTTAATCTCACAAGGACATTCGGCATTATCTTATTTTGTTGACAATTTAAATAGACCCCTATTCGGCTTTGATGTACGGTATTCTGCTCCAGCTGATCCATATCACCCAACAGAGGTAGTAACTACTATTGATAAGGAAATACAAACTTATGTAACAAACGTATTAAAGGAAGAAGGTTTTACTAGTGGAGGAGCAGTAATTCTTGATGCGAAAACAAATGACCTGCTGTCACTCGTCAGTTTTCCTACATTTAACGTTCATTTTCCCTTTGACCAAGGAGCGAAAAATCAAATGGTAACAGCCAATACGCCTGGTTCAATTTTTAAAATTGTTGTTGCTGCGGCCGCTATTGATTTAAATCTTGTTACTAAATTTGATTTATTTGATTGTAGCAAAAACATGTATGGGGACAAAGAAGATGTAAGACAATTAGGCAAGCTGACGTTCCAAGAGAGCTTTTCCCAGAGCTGTAATTACACGTTTACATTATTAGCTAATGAGTTACTAAAGAAGGATAAAGATATTTTAGAAACATATGCAAAAAAATTGGGGCTAGTGGATAAAGTAGGGTGGATCGGAGATGTCTACCGTTTGGAGGATATTGCCCATTTTCCTGAGGAAGAGGTAGGAACAATTATCATTGACGATGCAGACATCGGTGATAGTTACGCTATCGCCCAAACAGCAATCGGACAAAAAAATGTGCGACTAACTCCTCTCGCAGTAGCGAATATGTTAGCTACAATTGCCCGTGGTGGAGAGAAAAAGCAAGTTCGTAGTGCTTCAAAGATTAAATATGAAAATGGAACAACAGTAGTGGAGTTCCCTAGCCAATCGCTAGAAAGCGATGAACAAATCTCTTCTTATACAGCGATGCGCCTACAAGAGCTGCTTCGGTCAGTTGTGAAATTAGAAAAAGGAACAGCTTACTCATCTCTACAAAAATCTCCATACTCTGTAGCGGGAAAAACGGGAACGGCTCAAAAAGGTTTGAATAATGAGGAACATAGTCATTGGTTTGCTGGTTATTTTCCAGCTAACAATCCAAAGTATGTTATGGTTATCGTTGATCTAGATCACCAGAGTGGAACAATCAAAACGATGAAGGCGTATGAGAAGATCGTTCAATTTCTCTTTAATTATGAAAATAAAAATAAAACACTTCATTCGCGTGAATTTCATAATTACCTTAATCAAGCTACAGATAGAACTTAATAGCCAAAAATAATGAATTATGAAGTTTATTAAATCATAAAAAATATTTTTTTCTCTTCTATTTATCGAAAAGATTGTAATATTTGATTATAATGGAGACTAGTAGTTAACATAGGAGGGATTAAAGTGAACGATCATTTTTATGGAGCTCGGAGTCAGAAACGGAAACGAAAGAGAGCGGATAAAATCTTAAATATCTCAATAGGTGTCGTTATTTTTCTCATTTTGTTAATTGGTGGTCAGCTACTTATTGGTGGGAAATCCGCAGATCCAGTGGTTAGCGATAAACTTGTAGACCCTGAAACTAAAGGGGAAAATACTGAAACAGAATTAGATACTGAAGACCTGTCTACAGATGACTCAGAGGAAGCTGAGGAAACAGAAGAAACTGATCATGGTTCAGGTACTTCTGAGCAACCATCTTCAGGAGAAGAGCCAGAAACGACAACTGAAGAAGAAGCCACGACTCTTTCTACCGGTCAATGGGCACCGATTGGAACGGTTCAGCAAGAACCATTTGCTGCTGTTTATGAAAAGGATCATGTAAACTGGGAAGAGATGATTAGAGCATTTCAAGTAGCAACCGGTTTAGGGGATAACATGATATTATGGAGAGTTAAAAATGGTGGAGACCACCAAAGTGCCTTCGGTTACGTTTCTGATTCTGAAAATAGTAATACTCCTTTTAGAGTAAGAATTGAGTGGGTGACCAATGAAGGTTGGATGCCTGTAAGTGTAGAGCTATTAAATGAAAATCCTTACAAATAAAAATTAACTTAAAATAATAGAGAAAAAGCATCTTGGAAAGGAAATAGTATTTATGAGAATTGGAATTATTGGCGCAATGGATGAAGAAGTAGAACTATTAATAGAAAAACTTGAAAACAAAAAAGAGGAAACAATTGCTGGGTCTGAGTTCTACATAGGGACTTTAAATGGAATGGATGTAATACTGTTAAAATCAGGTATTGGTAAGGTTAATGCAGCCATCGGTACAACATTACTTATCGAAAAGTTTAAGCCAAACTACATCATAAATACAGGATCTGCAGGCGGTTTTGAGCAATCGTTAAAAGTAGGTGACATTGTTATTTCTTCAGAGGTTCGCTATAACGATGTAGATGCTACTGTTTTTGGCTATGAATTTGGTCAGGTACCAAGAATGCCAGCCTTTTATGAGCCAAGTGAAATGCTTGTCTCTGTAGCAGAAAAAAGCGCAGCAGAAGTAGGGGTTCACTCCGTAAAAGGATTAATCCTGTCTGGAGATTCGTTTATGAGCGATGAAAATAAGGTCTTTGAACTTAAAGAAAAGTTCGTTGATGCCTATTGTTCAGAAATGGAAGCTGGGGCCATTGCACAGGTTTGTTATCAATTTCAATGCCCATTTGTCATTATTCGTTCGTTAAGTGATATCGCAGGTAGTGATGCAAAAATGTCATACGATCAATTTCTAAAAACAGCATCAGTTAATTCAGCAAATCTCGTCTTATTAATGGTTGAACAATTGAAAAATTAATATTTCAAGAGGCTAACACAAATGTGTTGGCCTCTTTTTGGATTTATTTGCATTTAAACTCTAACTCTTATACATGTTATACTGATATAGTATTGAGTGGTAAAAAACGCTCAACTTTTTCATAGAGTTGGAGGTTATTAATATGGCAGATAAAACAACCAATGTTACTAAGATATTAGAGGATAAAATTGCAGACTATAAGCGCTTTGCATTTATTTTGTTAGCACTTACGATTTTTCTATTTCTTGGCTTAATTGTACCTAATGAAGGAGTTAGCCAAAATCAACAGTTAGTTTTAATAGGCTTGAGTATCAGCTCACTAATTCTTGCGGCAGTCTTTCATAAAAAAGCAATGAAATACAAGGAACAACTTTATAGTGAAGAAAACTAAAACCTCTACTTAGAATTGTAGAGGTTTCTTTGTTTCAACGAAATATTTAGGAAGGCGGTAAGACAATGTAATAAATACTGATATAAAAAATAAATGCCAATAAAACAGCTACATATGCCCGCCAAGGAACAAATTGTTGAGTTACCTCAACCACCTTAGAACAGATTAAATAAATCCATAATACTGCGACAATCATTGTTGTAAACATCAGTGGTGTCATTGGTGTCCCAACTTGAAGGGAAATGAAAGCCGGTAAAGCAATAACAGAAGGAATGAGTGCAAAAGTAGTATTTCGGTATAATACGCCCAACAAGCCTCGTCCACTTAAGCCTTTTGATCCAGCCCATAATAATAATGAAAGACCTACTTTTGTAATCAAAATCATTAGGATCCCAAAAAATAAAAACAGCCCTGGAACGATTGTTTGTCGTAAAATTGGAGTTTCAAATGAGGCAATTGTTTCACTATTTATTGAAATTGCGGTGTAGCCATAGACTAATCCTAATAAAACAGTGATACACATGCTTAGTAATTTCCAACTGCTTTTAGGTTCGGAAAGCTGCTGTATGGCTTCTTTGTCTAGTATGAGTGCTTTAAAAATTAAAATGACCTCTTTCATATTCCCCCTCCTAGTTATAACGAATTCTAAATAATAAGGTTAAATACATGAAGTGACACAAAAGCAATGGTAACAAAGGTTGCTCAAGGTCACTTCATGTTAAATTCTACCTTTAATTGTATCTGCATGTCTATACTTTTAATTACACTGCTCGATAAGATTGGCGGGCACCTCTTCTAACCTACTATTCGATTAGAAACGGAAGCAGTCGGTCTACGCTGAAACTAAATTGTTTCTTAATTAAAACTGCCATGGCATGATCGCCCAAATGGCTACTAATGCACAGACAAAAGTAATGATAAATGCTCCTAAACTACTGTTGTAACGCTTTGGATTAATATCAGTCCAGCCGTGAATTCTTTCAACAAGCTTGTTAATTTCGACTTTAGACGTTTCATCATTCAATGAAGGGATACGGTTAGTGATATAAGAGACAACAATTAAGATTACAAAACTAAGTGGGACAGCAAGCATTCCCCCAGATAATCCCATACTATCAGTTAACGCATGACCACTAACAACGATTTCTGGGAACACGAATGGAGAAACGACGACATAGAGAATTCCTCCAAAGAGAGAAGCTGCAATTGCGCCATAACGGTTGGCCTGCTTCCACCAAACTCCCATAATAATGAGTGGAGCATTCGTCGTACCAGCTAAACCAAAGGCCCAGAGAATACTTACGATTAAAAAGGCTGGTGGCTCTATAGCTAAAAGTACAGCTGCAATACCACCTAGGGCAATAGAAATATAGCCCAATCTTACTTTTGTTTTATTTGTTAAATTAGGCTTAAGTGTTGTTACGATGTCTTGAGAAATTAGAGCACCAATAGCTAGAAGGTTACCACTTAATGTAGATAAACCAGCAGAGATAGCCCCGGCAATAACTAAGGCCGTAACCCACTCTGGGTTATATACTAAATTTAAGATGATCGTTAATTTGTCTGTGTCTCCTGGAGCAATGAACGTACCATTAGCGGTCATTTCAAATACTCCAGCAAAGCCCATGGTATAAGTTGCTGAGAAAACCAATCCAAGTGCTAACGCGAACCAAATCATTGCCGAACGAGCGCTCTTTAAGCTTGATGCAGTATAAACACGCATCGCTAAGTGAGGTAATCCTAGAGATCCAATCGTAAGCGCCGGTATTAGAGCAACGTACCATTTAACAGAATATTGATAATCAAAGAAACCAGGTAAAGCTTCTAACATGGCTGGTACCATATCAGAGTAGAAAAGAGGTGGGAAAAACCAACCCGTACTTCCCATCGCCTTCATAATAGCCCCTAATGGAACGATAAACATTAAAGCAATAATAACCATCTGGATGGCAGCGTTATTCGTTGCACCACTCATTCCACCCATAGTTACATAACCGATGATTAGGATACCACCAACAATTAAACCAGTCATATAAGGAATTCCTAATAATGTTTCAAACGTAACCGCAACACCAATCATTTGTCCTAATGCATACATGATTGATACGAGGATCATCCAAAGGGCAGCAATTATTGATGCTGATTTGCCATAACGGTCTCTAATAAAGTGAGTTGGAGAGAATGCACCCATCCTACGTAAACTTACACCGTAAATGATCGTAATTAATGGAATAGCTAAAATAAATTGGATCCATAGCATAACAAATGGAGCTTGAAGACGTAATATAAGTGCCGTAACCCCTAAAAATGTTGCCAAACTCATGTAGGTAGAGGCCATTGCCAAGCCATTTGTGATCGGACCTACCCCACCTTTAGTGGCGTATAAATCTTGGACTGAAGAACTTGCACGGTTTGAAAGATAGGCAACAACGTAAAACAGGACGAACGTTAAAATAACTATGATAATACCAACTAGCGGATTACTTATTTGCCAAACTTGATCTTCCATTCTAGATTACCCCCTTTCCGCTTTGCTTTTCATTCTCTTGATTTTCTTTTTCAATAGCTTCATCAATGTGATTACCAATTTTTCCAGAAATGATAGTTAACCCAAGAACACCAAACCAACCAACTAGGATAGGAACAATGTACATAATTGGAAACCCGAATAAGTACCCTTCAACTGGAAAAAGTGAAAAGAATACACCTAAGTGACCCGAAATTACAAGAATCAATGACATAATAATGGTGAACCAAACTTCCTTTTTATAAGCGTCCATAAAAAAAATCCCCCTTTTAAAGTGAAATACTTCTGTTCCCATCTAGATTGGTACGTTAACTATGTCTACTTTGATTTTGTAATTGAGTAAAAGTATCGTTACGACGATTAGTGGAATCTGAGCGAGTGCTCAATCAAGATTAAAAAATAAAAGGTAAACTAAACAAGAACAGTAAAATTTAAAAATCTCCCCCCCTCTAGGCATAAAAAATTAAATACTCTTCTGATTTGAATTTACAATAAAAAGTAATCGTTTTCAAGGATAAATTTAGAAAATTTAAAATTTTTAAATTAATGAAAATAAGATTATTTTAGCGGTATACTTTCTAAGGATGAATTAGAGGTTGTAGGAGTTCTTATTCGGATTTATATTATTATATTGAAAGAACTGATTGATCAAAACTATCTGATAAAGTATATTAACAAAATGTTTAACATTTAATTAAATATCTTCCAATTTCTTTGGTAAAATAAGATAATGGTATCAGCTATAATAATTAAAAACTTAATCTAAAAGGAGTTTTCTTAAATGAAACTGAAAGTATTAACACCAATTTTTGCCGAAGCAGCTAGCAAGCTAGTGAATACGACAAGTAAGTATCCTGAAACCATCTTACTTAAAAAAGACCATTGGGTAATCGACGCAAAAAGTTTACTAGGAGTACTTGCAATTGCTTTACAGCCTGGTCAAGTTGTCGAATTTAGTACAGAAACAGACGCTGAAGAGCTTATCGCAGAATTAAAGGATTTAGGTCTATTTGAAAAGGCAGAATAAAAAGGATTGGTCTCCAAATACTTGGAGATCAATCTTTTTTTAAAAGATAAGAATGTATAAAATTTCAACGTAATAACTGTCTAGCTCCAAGACACATCAATGAAGTTACTTCATTGCAGTTTTTGCGACGAGTAAACGTAGTGACGCAGGAGCACCGCCCAGCCCCTCGAGGTCAAATAACCTTCGAGAATAAAAGTGAAAGAGCACACTTTTATTCTCGAAGAACATTTGCTAGTCGGGGCTTAACAGGGCGCTTGCGCTTTTCTTAGATCATTTTATTAATCCAATTCAGTAAATATAATCTAGCCGTTCAACTGTTCGTTCAGGTTCGCCACTACGAATTTATAGTTTGGAAACAGCAAGTGCTCTCTAAGATGGAAAGCTGTGCTTCTTTTAGGAAACCGTTTGCACAAAGTTAACATGATAGAGTATGATTGAACATATTGGCTATACTTTATATGTATAAAGGTAAGGGAGATGACTAAATAACTATGAAAAAAGCCTGGTGGAAAGAAAGTGTTGTATATCAAATTTATCCGCGCAGTTTTGCAGATAGCAATGGGGATGGGATTGGTGATTTAAGAGGTATTATTTCGAAACTTGACTATTTACATAAGCTTGGAATCGATGTGATATGGCTCTCTCCGGTTTATAAATCTCCAAATGATGACAATGGTTATGACATAAGTGACTATCAAGATATTATGGAAGAGTTCGGAACGATGTCTGACTGGGAAGAACTCTTAGACGAGGTTCATAGTCGTGGTATGAAGCTTATCATGGATTTAGTAGTGAATCATAGTTCAGATGAGCATAAGTGGTTTATAGAATCAAAAAAATCGAAGGATAATCCTTATCGTGATTACTACATTTGGCGTCCAGGCAAAGATGGTGAAGAGCCAAATAATTGGGCATCTGCATTTAGTGGCTCTGCTTGGCAATATGATGAAACAACAGATGAATACTTTCTACACCTATTTTCTAAAAAGCAACCAGACTTAAACTGGGAAAACCCGAAGCTGCGAGAAGAAATTTATCAGATGATGAATTGGTGGCTTGATAAAGGTATTGATGGCTTCAGAATGGATGTAATAAATTTCATCTCAAAAGTTGAGGGATTACCTAGTGCACCAGCTGACGCTGAGAAAAAATATGTTTCTGGTCACGAGTATTTTATGAATGGTCCACGAATTCATGAATTTTTACGTGAAATGCATGAAAAGACAACGGCAAATTATGATGTAATGACTGTTGGAGAAATGCCTGGGGTAACCCCTCGCCAAGCTAGATTGTACACAGATGAGAATACACGCGAAGTAAACATGGTCTTTCAATTTGAACATGTTGATTTAGATTCAGGTCCTGATGGAAAATGGGATCTTCGTCCTCTAAAACTACATGATCTCAAAGAGAATTTATCTGGATGGCAAAAGGGATTAGAAACTGTTGGGTGGAATAGTCTTTATTTTAATAATCATGATCAACCACGCATGGTTTCACGCTTTGGTAACGATAAGGAGTACCGAGTAGAATCGGCAAAAATGCTAGCCACTTTATTGCATATGATGAAGGGGACGCCCTATATTTACCAAGGTGAAGAAATGGGAATGACGAATATTCGCTTTGAGGATATCAAGCAATACAAAGATATTGAAACATTAAATATGTACAAAGAAAAACGTGAGCAAGGTGTTCCACATGAGAAAATTATGGAATCCATCTATGTTAAAGGTAGAGATAATGCAAGGACGCCAGTTCAGTGGGACAACAGTGAGCATGCCGGTTTTACAACAGGAACGCCATGGATAGAAGTCAATCCAAATTACAAAGAGATCAATGCAAAAGCTGTTGTTGAGGATAAAAATTCCATTTTCTACTACTATCAAAATTTAATTCGTCTCCGTAAACAACATGAAATAATCGTTTATGGCGGTTATGATTTGATTTTGGCAGATGATCCTGAAATCTTTGCTTATGTTAGGACTTTAGGCAAAGAAAAACTTGTTGTCATCTGTAACTTCTATGGCAATGAGCCAACATTTGAACTTCCTGATGACATTCATTTTACTACCAGTGAATTGGTTGTATCGAATTATCCTGAAAGCGTTGGCGATGTAAGCAATTTCTCTTTAAAGCCATATGAGGCTAGGGTTTATTTAATTAAATAAATGGTATGAATGAAATCGCACACAATTGTGTGCGATTTTTGGATTAATAGGCTATAGATGCGTTGTGTTGACGGGGTATGAGGATTAATATGTTGCGAAACCAGTGAAAGTCGCAACATAAAAATAAAATGTATAAAAACTCTGCATTGAGCAGAGTTTTTGAAATATACAATCGCTTAATGTGGTAAAAAATCAATTAAAGCGGTCGCGATTGAAAAGTAAATAATTAATCCTAATAAATCATTAATAGTTGTAATGAAGGGCCCGGAGGCTACTGCTGGATCAATCTTAAACTTATTAATAATTAATGGGACAATGGCACCAACCATTGTAGAAATACTTAATGTTACAAATAGGGATAAACCAACAATACCTGCTAACCAAAATCCTCCTTGGGGATATAGCAACGGAATTAAAATAAGTAGGGTGATGGCGCAAATTAAACCTAACATAATACCAGTTCCAAATTCCCGGCGTAGCATTTTACTAATCGTTGATTTATCGACGGCTCCTAAAGCTAAGCTTCGAACAACAACAGCTAAGGCTTGGGTTCCAGTATTACCCGCTGACCCCATAATCAAAGGAATAAAGACTGAGAGTAAAATGACTTCCTCAAGTGTGTCTTCAAACTGACCGATAACCCCGGCAGTTATTAGTCCAAGAAACATCAACATAATAATCCAAGGTGAACGTTTTTTAGCAGCTGTAAAAGAGGTTACGTTCGTGTCTAATGATCCTCTTACAGCAAACATTTCACCAAAGTCTTCTTCTGTTTCTTCTTCAACAACATCCATAATATCATCTACCGTAATAATCCCGACAAGTTTGCCTTGGGCTGTTACGGGTATCGCTAAAAAGTCGTACTTTTTGATAATCCTAGCTACTTCTTCTTGGTCTGTATGTGTTTCTACAGATTTTACTCTTGATAACATGACTTCTTCAATTTTTTCTTCTAAAGGAGAGATAA
This sequence comes from Anaerobacillus sp. CMMVII, assembly GCF_025377685.1. NCBI lineage: Bacteria > Bacillati > Bacillota > Bacilli > Caryophanales > Bacillaceae > Anaerobacillus > Anaerobacillus sp. CMMVII. The sequence goes on from NZ_JACEHK010000015.1 coordinate 402,095, forward strand.
TTAAGTCTCTTAAGGAAACAACACCGACGAGTTTCAGTTGTTGATCGATAACATAAAGGTAGTAAATGGTTTCTGCTTCAGGCGCTTCAGTACGCAATCTCTTCATTACCTCGGCGACAGTTTCCATGCACGACACTGAAATGAACTCAGTTGTCATAATTGCCCCTGCAGTTTGGTCCTCATATTTTAATAAATGGATAACCTCTTGAGCCTCTTCTGTTTCCATCATTCCTAGATAAAGCTCTTTTGTTATTTCAGGTAATTCACCTAAAAAGTCAGCGATGTCGTCATAAGACATATTGTTAATAACATCTATCGCATAATTTTGCTGAAGTTCAGCAATATATTGCTTTTGCTCCTCAGGCTCTAATCCTTGAAAAATTTCAGCGAATTCCTCAGGAGATAGGAATTTATATATAGTATGGCGCTGTTTTTTCGTAATTTTATTGAATAACTCAATTTGGTCTGTTGGGTGTAATTCAAAAAATAATTCTCTGAAATCTTTAATGTTTTGATCGTTTAGCGTTTCAATTAATTGTCTAGTATAGCCTTCACGATTTTCTTGGTCTAATCTTACCATAGGAATTACCTCCTTCTCAGGACCCCAAAAACCAATAATGGAAAATGAAAATCCTGCTTTTGTTTTTAGTATTGTGCATTAAAAAATGACTACTATTCGAGTCAGGATCCATTTCCCCACCACCTTTTTTAAAACGTCAAAAAACACCTTCTACGAATGAAGGTGTTAAATAGCATACGGAAAAAAGCATACTTTAGTAAGGAAGTAAGCTAATGCGTAAAAGTCCTTCTTTCGTAGAGCTTTAGCACTGTGCGGCATAGGAATACATCCAGCTACATTAAAAACCACCTTAAGTCGATAGTTTCTGTTGACCCATTGGCGTCTTTGGACATTTTTGGGCAGCAGCATATCTCCAGCACAGGAGCCTCACCTAACGAAGGTATTCATTTGTCTTGTTTAGGTTATCGAACAAAAACTAGACTGTCAACCTAAAACTTAAAGTTCGAAATAAAGGAACTTTTCAAAAAATGTTCAAAAACTTCTTGAAAATAAGGGTACATAAAGCATATAATGATAGTGAAAATTATTCTCAATCAGGAGAGTGAGAGCGTTATGGTGTATGGACTTATTTTATTAACTATTGTTGTTTATTTTCTAATTATTATCCGTATTTTTTATGGAATTAACGACGTTAGGACGGTTTCTTTCGTTACAAAATTAAAAGGTGTTTTTAAAACAAAGGATCTTGAGACAATAAATACTCATGCAAAGTAGGTAAACAACTTTACCTGCTTTTTGTATTTCTTGAAGTATATTTTGCTAAAAGAATTTACGTTTACAGGTCTTCTTCCTTGTGAATAATAAATATTATTGGTACGATAATTAAGCATGATAATTTATACTTTTAGGGAAATATTCTTGTTACTAAGCAAAGCTTAGTTTTTTAGAATACTTCATGAAAGATTTTTGAGGTGAAAAAATGAAAATTACAGAGGAAGCAAAAGCGTTATTCAAGAAGTACTTGAACAAAACAACGCAAAAGGAATTAAAGTCATTTTTGCAGGAATGGGCTGAGGTGGCCCAAAATTAGGATTGTCTCTGGAAGAGGCAACAGACCAGGATATCGTTGAAACAATTAACGGTGTACAAGTAGCATTTGAAAAAAGCATTAAAGACCAAACTGAGGGGTTAACCCTGGATTTCCAAGAAACTCCACAAGGTTCTGGCCTTGTTATGGTTGGAATTAACGAATGTTGTTAAAATCGCGGGACTAACCTATTACTTAGGTTAGTCCCTTCCTACCTGATTAGGTATTTTTTATTAATTCGAGGAAATATTGTGTTATAATTAATATATAACAGATCGAGAGTGCGTCTAAAAGATAAGGATCTTTTGTTGTATAACAATTTATACAGGAAGGGTTGTGCTCATGGATTATAGTGATTTTTGAGTAGTAAGGATATTGAAAAGGTAAAGCACTTGCAGAGAAGCTAAAGACAACATCTTGTTTTGATGAAAGAAAAAGGTTGGTTACGAAAAAAACATTAGTTATTGAAAAAGCTAGGGTTAAAAGGGAAAAAAACTTACCGCAATAACATATTTTTAAAGGTCCCTTCATGTATAACGTCTCTCACAAAGGAAAGCTTAATAGAGATGGTTATAAGGGGATTTTTTTGTATGAGAATTAGACATGTAGGAGGAAATGTAAATGAGTGTACATATAGGTGCTAAAGAAAATGAAATAGCTGAGTCAATTTTATTACCAGGGGATCCGTTACGAGCAAAATTTATAGCTGAAAATTTTTAGATAACCCACAATGCTATAACGAAGTTCGTGGAATGCTAGGGTTTACAGGTACATATAAAGGAAAGCGAGTTTCTGTCCAAGGAACTGGTATGGGAATTCCATCAATATCGATTTATGCACAAGAATTAATGCAAAGCTATGGTGTCAAAAATTTAATTCGAGTTGGGACATGCGGTGCTATTCAGGAAGATGTGAAAGTGAGGGACTTGATCATTGCAATGAGTGCTTCTACTGACTCGTCTGTGAATAGAGTTAGGTTTAAGGGAATTGACTATGCTCCAACAGCAAATTTTGATTTATTAAAAACGGCTTATGATATTGCCATAAGTCGCAATAAAAAGTAAGCGTCGGAAGTGTATTTACGAGCGATACATTTTACAATGAAGATAAAGCAGCAGTTGAAAATTGGGCGAAGCATGGTATTTTAGCGTTGGAAATGGAAACAACGGCTCTTTACACGTTAGCTGCTAAGTTTGGAGCTAGAGCTCTTTCGATTTTAACTGTGAGTGACCACGTGTTAACTGGAGAAGAAACAACTTCTGAAGAACGTCAAAAAACATTTGGCGAGATGGTTGAGATCGCCTTAGATACGGCCATTCAATTTTAGAAATAAATAAAAAGCGAAGGGAGTCCTTTGCTTTTTTATTTTGGTTATTTATTTAGAGTGATAGCTAGCTTGATTAGGGTAATTATGAAATTCACTCGGTTATAAAAATATTCTTAGTCCTAAAGCGATCATACCAACTGCTGATACGTATAACCATAATTTTAGCTTCGCCAGCTTCTTTTCAACAGCCTCATTTGTTACGATATTTTCTTTTCTAAGTGTTTCTTGAATCATGACAATAATTTTATCTTCTCTCGGAAGTTTTTCTATGGATTTATTTATCATATTTTCCGTTTTTTCATTAGTGGGAACATCCTCTAATTGCTTTAAACGATCCTCTAAAAGGACAACTTTTGTTTTAGTTCATTGACCTCATCTCTTAAGTCTTTATTGTGTGGCATGGTATTTCCCTCCTCAGCAAAATCCTTTCCCCCATTTACTACTATATGCGATGGAATGGAGTCTGAAAGGGACAGGTGTCAGTAAAAATGCTAGATTTTCTTAAATCTTCTAAGGACGGCCTCTCGATATACGTCTGCAACTTTTCGTTGCCTGTCAGGATTATTCTTACAATATTCATCAAGCATGACCTGTTCATTAATTTCTAAGACATGTAATCCTCTAGAAGTTTGTAAAATATCTACTGTACAGAAATCTAATTCTAAGGCACTAGCTGCTTTATTAGCAAGAGTAGCTAGTTGGGGAGCTTGTTCATCGGGAATATCAATTGCTATAGCTCCACTAATTAAATTGTGCTTCCATGAGGTTGTTCGTTGTTTTCCTAAAAATAATTTTGGTTTGCTTGCTAATGTGACAATTCTATATTCATACGTAGCCTCTTCGTATGGGCTAATGGAAGCGTTGACTCCTAATTGAAAAAGTAGTTTCAAGCACTTAATTAACTCTTCTATTGACGTTACTTTATAAACATTATTTCCTTGAGAGCCGTTATCCTGTTTTACTACAACCTTTTTATTCCATTGAGAAAATAGCTGCTTGGCTAGTTCAAAAGAGTCATTTTTGCTAAATCTCGAACTAGTGTTCATTAAAAAAGCGTGTTCAATTGCTGGGATATCGTAATATTTTAAAGTCTCATACGTTCCAGACTTACTCATCGCTGTTTTTGCTGCTGCGCTATTGTTTAATCCAACCTCAACGTCATGCATTAAGAAAGATTTCTCTCCTAGTATGGCACGATACAAGTAGTTCGGGACAATTTCTTCAAAAGATACACCATCATTCTTTACTGAATGTTGGATTAAGTTCAAATAAGGACGATTTGTTGTCAAAGTAAAGTCTCCTCTTTCGCGTTAATTCTATAAGTATTGTATCAGTAAAAGTTAGCTTTTAATACAGACCCATCTTGTCAAGTGACAAACTTTCAAAATTTCAAGGAAAAATATTATTAAAATTCTAAATATTATAATATAATAGAATTGAAGTTTGGTTTTGAACCGAATGAGCGGTTGTTCAGGGTGATAAGTCAAGTTTTTCTTTTGAGAGAAAATGAAAACACTTACATTGGAAAATAAGGGGGATACAAATGAATTTTGAATTAACAAAAGAACAACAAATGATCAAAGAAATGGTTAGGGACTTTGCGAAAAACGAAATTGCTCCTTATGCGACCGAGTTAGACAAAACTGAACGCTTCCCAATTGAAACCTTTAGAAAAATGGGGGAGTTAGGACTGATGGGAATCCCTTTTTCTGAGGAGTATGGCGGTTCCGGTGGGGATACCATCTCCTACATTTTAGCTGTTGAGGAAATTGGGAAAGCTTGCGGAAGTACTGGCTTAAGTTATGCTGCAACAACTTCATTAGGTGCAAGTCCGCTATATTATTTTGGAACTGAAGAGCAAAAAAGAGAGCATCTTGTCCCGCTAGCTTCAGGAAAATCATTAGGGGCATTTGGTTTAACTGAACCTAATGCAGGCTCAGATGCTGGTGGAACACAAACAAAGGCTATTGTTGATGGAGATGATTTTGTTATCAACGGCGAGAAGTGCTGGATCACTAATGCCTCCTTTGCTAGAACAGTGATTGTGACAGCGGTAACGGGAAAAGATGAGCGAGGAAAAAATATCATCTCAGCAATCATCGTACCGACTGATACGAAGGGACTTACAATTAATACACCGTATGAAAAAATGGGGGTTCGAGCTTCCAATACGACGGAATTAGTTTTAGAAGATGTTCGTGTACCTAGATCAAATTTATTAGGCGATCCACAAAAGGTTTCGGACAATTTCTTTATACATTAGATGGCGGAAGGATTTCGATTGCTAGTCTTGCAGTTGGAATTGCTCAAGCGGCATTTGAAGCAGCTTTAAAATATTCTCAAGAAAGAAAGCAGTTTGGGAAGGCTATCTCTAATTTCCAAGCCATTCAATTTAAATTAGCTGATATGGCGATGGAAATTGAATTAGCTAGAAACATGGTACTAAAAGCGGCATGGTTAAAAGATCAAGATAAACCATTTAAGAAAGAAGCTGCATATGCGAAGTTATTTGCTTCTGAAATGGCTACACGAGTTTGTAATCAGGCCATTCAAATTCATGGTGGCTATGGCTATATGCGTGAATATCAAGTAGAACGCTATTTGAGAGATGCAAAATTAATGGAGATAGGTGAAGGAACTTCAGAAGTTCAAAGAATGGTGATTGCTCGTCAATTACTTTCATAAAGTTAAGTAAAAGTTTAGTCTTTCTGACTAGTTTTCTAAACTAGTCAGATACATAAATTTATGAACACTTATAAGGAGGCGTGGAATGGCTGCCGAAATTAAATTAACTATTGGTGAGTTGCTAGAGAGTGTTGCAAATAAATTTCCTACGAAAGATGCCCTCGTATACCCAGATCGAGGCTTACGATTATCTTATGAGCAATTTAATCATAAATGTAAAGACGTTGCCAAAGGATTAATGAAGCTTGGGATCAAGAAAGGCGAACATGTGGCAATTTGGGCGTCCAACCGTCCAGAGTGGGTGACCAGTCAATTTGCCACAGGTAAAATTGGAGCAGTGTTAGTAACGGTGAACACAAATTACCGTTCGTCAGAGTTAGAATATTTATTAAAACAATCTGATTCCACAACGTTAATTTTAATGGAGCAATTTAAAGATACTTCTTATATTGAAATGCTGTATGAAATCATTCCTGAATTAAAAGAAGCAGAGCCGGGCAAATTGCAATCAGAAAAATTCCCTTTTTTAAAAAACGTGATTGTCCTAGGTGAAACCAGCTATCCTGGTACTTTTTTATGGGAGGATATTGTTTCTTTTAAAGATGAGGTATCCGATCAGGAGTTAGTAAAACGCATCTCCACACTTCATCCAAATGATGCAATTAATATGCAGTACACTTCTGGTACAACGGGGTTCCCGAAAGGGGTTATGTTAACACACTATAATATTGTGAATAACGCAGTAAATATTGCAGAATGTATGAATTTAACAGAGCAGGATCGTATGTGTATTCCAGTTCCTTTCTTTCATTGTTTTGGCTGTGTCCTTGGCACCCTTGCTTGTGTCACTGTAGGGGCGACGATGGTTCCGGTTCAAGAATACAATGTAAAAGATGTGTTAACAGCAGTTGAACAAGAGAAATGTACAGCTCTTCATGGTGTACCAACCATGTTTATCTCACAGCTGAATGACCCTGATTTTGATAAGTATGATCTATCTAGTTTAAGGACTGGAATTATGGCTGGTTCACCTTGTCCGATTGAGGTCATGAAAGCCGTAGTGACAAAAATGGGGGCTGACCAAATCACGATCGCTTACGGTCAAACAGAATCGTCTCCTGTTATTACGCAAACGAGGGTATATGATCCTATTGAGCTACGTGTAGCGTCAGTTGGAAAAGCACTTCCAAAAGTGGAGGTGAAAATTGTTGACCCGACCACAAACGAGGAGGTCCCTCGTGGGGTTCAAGGAGAGTTATGCACAAGAGGATATCAAGTTATGAAAGGTTACTATAAAAATCCAGAAGCAACGAGTGCTGCCATAGACCATGAGGGATGGTTACATACAGGGGATTTAGCTGTAATGGATGATGATGGTTACTGTAAGATAACAGGTCGTCTAAAGGATATGATCATCCGTGGTGGTGAAAATATTTATCCAAGAGAAATTGAAGAGTTTTTATATCAGCATCCCAAAGTTGTTGACGTTCAAGTGGTAGGTGTGCCTGACGAAAGGTTTGGTGAAGAAGTAGTTGCTTGGTTGAAACTTAAAGAAGGTGAAACAGCTACAGATGAGGAAATTCGCCAATTCTGTTTAGGGAAAATCGCCCGCTATAAAGTCCCTAAGTATATCGTTTTTTGTGAGGAATACCCAATGACTGCTTCTGGGAAAATTCAAAAATTTAAATTACGGGAGCAGTCAGTTGCGCTAACAAAAGTCACTTAAAGCTAAATAATAGAGAGAAAAAAAGAGGAGTGAGCCGATGTTTAAGAAAATATTAATTGCGAACCGTGGAGAGATTGCCATTCGGGTGATGCGCACCTGTAAAAAACTAGGCATAAAAACGGTAGCTGTTTATTCAGAAGCAGATGCCCAGGCTCTCCATGTAAAATACGCAGATGAAGCATTTTTACTAGGTCCACCTAGAGTAAATGAAAGCTATTTAAAAGTGGAGAAAATTATTGAGATAGCTAAACATACAGGAGCAGAGGCTGTTCATCCAGGATACGGTCTTTTATCAGAAAATGCCAACTTTGCTAGAGCGTGTGAAAATGCGGGTATTACGTTTATAGGACCTAGCCCCGAGGTAATTGAAAGTATGGGTAGTAAAATTGAGGCTAGGAAAACGATGGAAAAAGCCAATGTGCCCATTGTTCCAGGTGGGAATGAACCATTAGTTGATGCTGAGGAAGCAGTTCTTAGGGCTCGCGAAATGGGCTTTCCAGTCATGTTAAAAGCATCAAGTGGTGGTGGCGGAATTGGCATGCAAATTGTTCAAGATGAGGAACAATTACTAAAGGCGTTTGCTAGTAACCAAAAGCGTGCTCAAGATTTCTTTGGCGATGGTGCGATGTATTTAGAAAAATATATTGCTAACCCGCGGCATATCGAGATTCAAGTGCTGGCAGATAAAGCTGGGAATACCGTTTATCTTTGGGAAAGAGAATGCTCAATCCAAAGACGTCATCAGAAAGTAGTAGAAGAAGCCCCATCACCATTTCTAGATCCTGAAACGAGGAGGAAAATGGGCGAAGCTGCAGTGAGAGCTGCAAAAGAAATTGGCTATGAAAATGCCGGAACAATTGAATTTCTAGTAGATGAGGAAAAGAATTTTTACTTCTTAGAGATGAATACAAGATTACAAGTAGAACACCCTGTTACAGAGGAAATTACAGGTTTAGACTTAGTCGAACAGCAATTGAAAATAGCCTCTGGTGAATTACTACAATTTCAACAAGAGGATGTTCAATTACAGGGGCATGCCATCGAGGTAAGAATTTATGCAGAGGATCCGGTTCGATTTTTTCCATCACCAGGTCAAATTACTGCTTACATTCTTCCACAAGGTGAGAATATACGGAATGAAACGGGTGTTGATGAAACGAGTAAAGTCACTCCTTTTTATGATCCAATGATTGCAAAATTGATTGTGCGGGGAAATGATCGACAAAGTGCGATCAATGAACTCCAAAAAGCATTAAGTCAGTATCATGTCGAGGGAATAAAAACAAATATTCCAATGCTAAAACGAGTAGCCGAGCATGATGCATTTATTAATGGCGATACGACTACTAGCTTCGTAGAAACATATTTAAACCAATCAAAATAACCGAAATTATAGGAGGAAAAGAACATGGAGAAAGTTTTAGCAAGCATGGCAGGAAATGTTTGGAAGGTACTAGTAAAAGAAGGCGATCAAGTCGAAGAAGGCCAAGATGTCGTCATTTTAGAATCAATGAAAATGGAAATTCCAATTGCTGTAGAGGTGTCCGGGACAGTTCAAAGTGTCAAGATTAATGAAGGTGATTTTGTCAATGAGGATGATGTTTTAATCATTGTTGAGTAACAGGAGGCCGCTATGTTTCCTAACAAAGTTACGATAAAAGAAGTTGGTCCACGCGATGGCCTACAAAATGAAAAAACGATTATTACGGTTGACGATAAAGTATCCTGGATTAATATGCTTTCTGAAACTGGACTATCTTATATTGAGGTTACTTCCTTTGTAAATCCGAAGTGGATACCTGCATTAGCGGACTGTTTTGAAGTAGCGACAAGGATTGAGAAAAAGCCAGGCGTCACCTATGCGGCTTTAGTGCCAAACCAAAAAGGCTTAGAAAAAGCGTTACAAGCGGACATTGATGAAATCTCAATTTTTATGTCTGCTAGTGAATCACATAACTTAAAAAATATTAATAAATCAATCCAAGAAACATACCCTGTACTAAACGGAGTTGTAAAGGATGCTTTAGCTGCCGAAAAGTCTGTTCGTGGATATCTATCCACTGTTTTTGGTTGTCCCTACGAGGGTGAAATCAATATTGATCAAGTAATAGAAGTGACAGAAAAACTTTTTGAAATGGGAGTTTCTGAACTATCGCTTGGGGATACGATTGGAGTTGCTACCCCAAGACAAGTTCAACTTTTCCTTGAACAGTTCTTAAAACGGTTTCCGAAAGAAAAAATTGCCCTTCATTTTCATGATACAAGGGGTACAGCATTAGCGAATATTTTCGCAAGTCTAGAAATGGGGATGACTGTATTTGATAGTTCACTAGGAGGTTTAGGTGGATGCCCTTACGCTCCGGGTGCCTCAGGAAATGTTGCTACCGATGATGTGAACTACATGTTAAAGAAGATGGGTATTGAAACAAATATTGAAGATGAAAAGTTACTAGATGCAGCTCAATTTATTGAAACATGTCTAAATAAAAGACTTATGAGTCATAGCATGTTAATTAATCGTAGTAAATGTTGATAGAGTACTAGTTTACTTGGAAGGAGGAGAAGTGGTGGGAAGTGAAGCAATACTTTCTATACAAGAAAATGAAATCGCCATCATATTACTAAACCGCCCTGAAAAAGCCAATGCCTTATCTGTTCAAATGCTAACTGAACTCCAAGAAATTATCCAACAAATAAAATACAATCCAGCAATTCGCTGTGTCATTATTACTGGTGCCGGTGAAAAAGCGTTTTGTGCAGGCGCTGATCTAAAAGAGCGAGCAACAATGAATCAACAGGAGGTTCGGAAGACGGTTGCCCTCATTCGCAAGACGATTAACGATCTTGAAGAGCTACCAAAGCCTGTCATTGCAGCAATAAATGGGGTAGCACTTGGTGGTGGAACTGAACTTGCCCTTGCTTGTGATATTCGAATAGCAGCTAATAGAGCAATGCTGGGACTAACCGAGACTTCTCTGGGAATTATTCCTGGTGCTGGTGGAACGCAACGGTTAGCACGTTTAGTTGGTAAGGGAAAAGCCAAAGAGTTAATTTATACAGCGAAAAAAATAGTGGCAAATGAAGCTGAAAGAATTGGTCTTGTGGAGCATGTGGACGAGGATTTTATGAGCAAAGCAATGGAACTTGCAAAACAAATATGTAAAAATGCCCCAATTGCGATTTCTCAAGCTAAGCTTGCTATCGACAAGGGGTATGAAATGGATCTTCAAGCAGGTTTAGCGTTTGAACAAGCCGCTTATGAAATTACAATCCCAACAAAAGATCGTTTAGAAGGCTTACAAGCGTTTAAAGAAAAGAGACCGCCAAATTATACTGGTGAATAGAGAGAAGGAGGCTAACGGAATGTCGTTAGAAGATCGTTTACGTGAGCGTGTCGCCCAAATTTCAAAAGGTGGCGCCGAGAAGTATCATCAAAGTAACGCAGAAAAAGGGAAACTTTTTGTTCGAGAGAGACTAAACCTATTATTAGATGAGGGTGTTGAGATTGAAGATGGCCTGTTAGCTAACTGCCAGGATGAGACATTGCCTGCTGATGGTGTTGTCACTGGAATGGGGAAAATCAATGGACAATCTGTTTGCTTTATGGCCAATGACTCAACAGTAAAAGCTGGATCATGGGGAGCAAGAACGGTAGAGAAGATTATCAGAATTCAAGAGACTGCTGAAAAGTTAAAAGTACCGATGATTTACTTGGTAGATTCAGCGGGAGCTAGAATCACTGATCAAATCGAAATGTTTCCAGGTCGTAGAGGAGCAGGAAGAATTTTTTACAATCAAGTAAAGCTTTCAGGGAAAATCCCACAAGTTTGTGTTCTTTTTGGCCCTTCAGCTGCAGGCGGTGCTTACATCCCAGCATTTTGCGATGTGGTCATCATGGTTGAAGGAAATGCTTCCATGTACCTTGGCTCGCCGCGGATGGCTGAAATGGTCATAGGTGAAAAAGTAACGCTGGAGGAAATGGGTGGAGCAAAAATGCATTGCTCAGTCTCAGGGTGTGGAGATATTCTAGCAAAAAATGAACCTGATGCCATTGATCAAGCACGTAAATATTTATCCTACTTACCGCAAAACTACTTAGAAAAGCCGAAAATCGTAGAGACAGTTAAGGTTAAAGAATTTGATAAATCAATTGAAGATATTATTCCAAAAAACCAAAATGCTCCTTTTAATATGGTTGATTTAATCAATCGTGTTGTTGATGAGAATAGCTTTTTTGAAATTAAGAAGCTTTTTGCTCCAGAGCTACTAACAGGCTTTGCAAGAATTGATGGCCAATCAGTCGGAATTATTGCCAATCAGCCGCGAGTAAAAGGTGGCGTATTGTTCCATGATTCTGCTGATAAAGCAGCTAAGTTTATTACATTATGCGATGCTTTCCATATTCCACTTGTGTTTTTAGCGGATATTCCAGGATTTATGATTGGAACAAAAGTAGAACGTGCAGGGATCATTCGCCATGGGGCAAAAATGATTTCAGCAATGGCTGAGGCAACTGTTCCAAAAATCTCAATCATCGTCCGAAAAGCTTATGGTGCCGGTCTTTATGCGATGGCGGGTCCAGCATTTGATCCCGATTGCTGCTTAGCTTTACCAACAGCCTCGATTGCTGTTATGGGGCCAGAGGCAGCGGTAAATGCTGTTTATGCGAACAAAATTGCTCAGCTAAGTGAAGAAGAGCGTCCAGCATTTATTGAGGAAAAGCGAAGTGAGTACCGCGAAGATGTTGATATTTATCGTTTAGCTTCAGAATTAATTATTGATGGAATTATCCCAGCCAACTCACTACGTCATGAATTAAGTACTCGCCTTTCGATGTATATGTCTAAATATGTAGTGTTCTCTGAAAGAAAACATCCAGTTTATCCTGTTTAACATTTATCTATATAAGGGAGAGTGAGATTGTTGAAACCAATTTATACTTCATTTGTTGATGCCGTAAAAGATATTCAAGATGGAGCAACTTTAATGGTAGGTGGTTTTGGTTTAGTTGGAATTCCCGAAAATTTGATTAAAGCACTACTCGAGCGAGAGGTCAAAGATTTAACTGTCATCTCCAATAACTGTGGTGTGGATGAGTGGGGACTTGGCTTGCTGTTGAAAAACAAGCAAATTAAAAAAATGATTGCATCCTATGTCGGTGAAAATAAAGAATTTGAACGTCAAGTATTATCTGGAGAACTTGAAGTTGAACTAGTACCGCAGGGAACGCTAGCAGAGAAAATTCGAGCTGGTGGTGCAGGGATTCCGGCCTTTTTTACACCTGCTGGAGTAGGAACTCCAATTGCTGAAGGCAAAGAGACTCGGGTTTTTAATGGGAAAGAATACTTGCTTGAAGAAGCTCTTGTTGCTGATTTTAGTTTAGTTAGAGCAATGAAGGGCGATAAGCTTGGAAACTTAATTTATAACAAAACAGCGCAAAACTTTAACCCAATGATTGCTACTGCAGGAAAGATTACGATTGCTGAAGTTGAAGAGCTCTATGAAATAGGCGAACTTCACCCGGAGCAAATTCATACGCCAAGTGTTTATGTGCAACGACTCATTGTTGGTAAGCAAGAGAAACGCATCGAACGACTAACTGTTAGTGATTAATGAAAGGGAGGCGTAAATAGTGAATATTCGCGAACGAATTGCCCGCCGTGCCGAAAAAGAAGTGCAAGATGGATTTTTCGTAAATTTAGGGATCGGAATGCCAACGCTTGTTGCCAACTATATTTCTGAAGATAAACAAGTTGTTCTTCAGTCAGAAAATGGTTTATTAGGTATAGGTCCCTATCCTACAAAAGAAAAAGTCGATCCCGATCTAATCAATGCAGGGAAAGAAACTGTAACAGCCATTAAGGGTGCCGCTTATTTTAGTAGTGCTGAATCCTTTGCAATGATCCGTGGTGGTCATATTGACCTTGCCATTTTAGGTGCGATGGAAGTCGCTGAAAATGGTGATTTAGCAAACTGGATGATCCCGGGGAAAATGATAAAAGGAATGGGCGGAGCCATGGATTTAGTTCATGGTGCCAAAAAGGTTGTCATCATTATGGAGCATGTGAACAAAAAAGGAGAACCTAAAATTCTAAAAAACTGTACCCTCCCTTTGACGGGGAAAGGAGTAGTAAATAGAATTATTACTGATCGCGCTGTGATAGATGTTACTGAAAATGGTTTAAAGCTAATTGAGGTAATGGAAGGATACACAGTTGAGGATATCAAAAACTCGACCGAGCCTGAGTTAATCATTGCAGAAAATTTACAATAAGTAGGAAAGTGACTGACACTACGATTTAGGGTCAGTCGCTTTTTTTTGATACAGCGATTAACTGTAAATCTACGTCGCAAACCATAAGGCTTTGTTGGAGTGAGTTACTTGGTAACAGGGGCATTTTGTTTTTTTAAAGGCTCTTTTAATAAACTTTGTTGCTTTTAGGTCGTCTTTTGAGAATAAATAAGCCATTGGGACAAATTTATTTGTCCCAATGGCTTATTTATTCTCAAAAGCTTCACGCACAGCGTGAAGAACCAAGCATTGGCTTGGTTACGACCTAAAAGCTAATAGCACCAATCTTTTAGAAAAGAGCCTTTCGTAAACATTGTGAAAATAAAATAAATCATTATTTGACCGCTTACAGCCACCGAATGTTAGAAAAGATGCTCCTGAGGCTTTGGATATATCTTGTCATTACTAGCTAAATTACAAGCAACAAACTTTGAGGAAAACATTCTTTTTAAAAGAATTAAATATGTACAGACACACACAAGCTCACCATTACATAAGTATAGAATAAATGCCTATGGAGGTGAGCGGATGTCCAGTATTATCGCAGCACTAAGTTATTTCATTAAAGAAATAGTCTTCTTTGTCTCGTTTGTAAAAAACAATGCGTTCCCGCAACCGTTAAAAGAGGAGGAAGAACAAAAATATTTAAAGCTTATGGCTGAGGGAGACGACATTGCCAGAAACCGCTTGATCGAGCATAATTTACGGCTTGTTGCACATATTGTTAAGAAATTTGAAAACACAAGAGAAGATACAGAAGACTTAATATCGATCGGAACAATTGGATTGATGAAAGCAATTGATAGCTATTCAACTGGAAAAGGAACAAAACTAGCCACATATGCGGCCCGTTGTATAGAGAATGAAATCCTCATGCATCTAAGAGCTTTAAAGAAAGTTAAAAAAGATGTTTCTCTTCATGATCCAATTGGAACAGATAAGGAAGGGAACGAAATTACTCTTATCGATGTCCTCCAGGCAGATACTGCCGATGTCGTCGATACAATCCAGTTAAAGATGGAAAAAAAGCAAGTGTATGACTATATCCATATTCTAGATGACAGAGAGAAAGAAGTGATCATTGGTCGCTTTGGACTTGATATGAAAAAGGAACGGACACAACGAGAAATTGCCAAAGACTTGGGCATCTCACGAAGCTATGTGTCGCGCATTGAAAAGCGAGCTTTGATGAAGCTGTTTCATGAGTTTTATAAGCAGAGCCAGAAGGGGAAGAAGTAATTTTTTAGCTTTACCTGAGACAGAGGGGACAATTACATTATGACCGTAGCCAAGCAAAGCTTGGCTCTTCACGCATAGCGTGAAGTTTGTAAACTAAATGAGGCGTAGGGACAAATCCATTTGTCCCTACGCCTCATTTAGTTTACGAAAGCGGTCAAAATGCGAAATACACCGGAAATATTTAAAGAGTTTATAGGAAGAAGTTTTATTATTTAAAAAGAAGCAATGCAAATACAGGGGTTCTAGCATGGCATTAGCCCATGATATTCCGCGAATAACAAATCGGCATTCTAGTAAATATTTTATAAATTTGTTTATCTAAGTGACGGTCCGTAACAACGACAATCGTTAAATCCGTTAACTCAGGAGTACGTTGAATTTTTCTTAATCAGTATGTATTGCTGAATATTTTAGAATTTTATATTGATGGAGAAAGGTAGTATGTTGATGAGGTAGCTCCGATACGACAATTTCAAAGATGCACCAAATAAAATCACTAATAAAAAAACTAACAGGTTTATTTCAAAGGTGCAAACAAGCCACTCACAATCAAAAACACATGTGATTTCACAGCAGGAATCACATGTGTTTTTTTATTGTTATATCAGTTTTTCATTACAAAATAGATTTGAAATCACAAAATAATTCACCTCCCCTTTCACATAGGTGGAAATAAATATTTCCTTCTTGTGATTTCGATGTGATTTCTATTTGCTATGTGTATTATCCAAAGGTACTTAAAATAAGTGGAGATTTTCCCCTTATGCTTCGGAATATAGCTTGGTTAGGGGGAAATAAGGGGAGGTTTTCCCTTTAATATAGCAAAATAATCAAATTTTCATGTTTATTTAGTAAATAGCGGGAAATTTTCCTTCTATTTTAACTCTTTTCAGTGACGTTTCCTATTTAAGGGAAGTTTCTCCCCTTATTATATCAACCCATGTTGTTGATTCCCTCATTGGTCCGAGTGGGGTCATGAATAATGAATAAGGAGTGATTAGCGTTCGATAAGCAAAAAGAAAAACAATGGCACGAAGTCCTTCGTGCCATTTTAATATGCGAATTATACTGTGATTTCGGTTGTGAAAGTTGTGTGATTTAGCGAGTGTAATTGCCTGCGTTTTTCCGTTTTGCACCTCTTAAGTAAACCCGTTAAAAAAAACGGGTTTGGTATAATTGCCAAACCTGTTTTTTCATTTATATAAAAACTATTCTTTTATGAGTTTTTCATTTCTTCTTGGGGGAGCACACGAGTCGCTAATATTAATTTCGGGCTCTAATATTATCGCTTCATTAATTTCTTTCTCCTCAATAATATCAAGAATGGTTTCAGTTATTTTTTGAGCAATTCGATTTAGTGGAACACCCACTTTTGTAAATTGAACGTCAAGATTTTCTGTCTGAGGGATATTGTCGTAACTAATGATTGAAAGTCCACTAGGAACGTTAATATTCAGCTCTTGAGTAGCTCTAAGTATTCCTCTTGTTAAATCGTAGCTACCACTAATAATTGCAGTCACGTCTTCAGAGTCCTGAAACAAAGATTTAGCGCCTAAATATCCATCATATACATCTAGGCCCTTGGTTGGGATAACCATATTTGGCTGTATTGGAAGATTATTAGCTTCCATAGCTTCTACATACCCAATATATTTTTCTTTTTGAAGTGGATCTTTTGTTGAGATTTCTCCAATATAACTAATATTTTTATGTCCTAAGCTTGTTAGATGTTCAACAGCTAACCCTACCGCCAGTCTTCTATTTACATCAATCGTAGGGTACTCTGAATTTGCATTTATTCCGTAGTAGAGAATTGGGACTGTTGAGTGGTACTTTTCTGCTTGACTTACATCACTTTCATTATCAGCAAAAACAACAACGGCATCAACTTGAAAACGATTAAACGTTGATATGGCTGAATCAATTTTATTAATTGAGAGTAAGGTTGTATATGAATGATTTTCGAGCATGTCGTTTATTATCGTTATTAATGCTGAGGGAGCAACCCTTTCAACAGTAGGCCAAACAACTCCGATCGTATATGACCTTTTTTGTACGAGACTTCTAGCGGCGATGTTAGGTACATAGCCTAATTCTTCGGCAATCTTTATGATTTTCTTTTTTGTGGGATCTTTAACGAGAGGACTATTCCTTAAAGCCTTTGATACAGTTGAGTAACTAACCCCTGCATGTTTGGCAATATCTTTAATTGTTATGCTCATTTTAATTCCTCCATAAATAAGGGACATATACATAAATAATAGAGTATTTATTTGATTTTTACAACGTTGTTAAAAGAAAATGTTTTGTACTCATAGATCAACTAACAATCCAGACACTTTGTCATAATCAATTTGTTAGAACTTTCATTTGGTTGTTATTTCTGTAGTACAGATTATTTCTATTATATGAATTCTACCATATGATAGGAGCAGGCTTCACAATTAGGGAGGATTGAGGAATAGATGGAATTGCCAATAAGTGAAAAGAAAGCGCTTTTAAAACCATTGGAGGATCTTTTTAATGACTTTTTTCCTTGGTTAGCTGGTCAGTATGATCATGAAAATGGCGGCTTTTATTATGCAAAAAGTTCTAGGGAACTGCAAAACATTGAACCAGATATTGAATCTAGTGCCCAAGCATTAAATATCCTTGAGCGCTATCATCTAATTGAACTTATGCCTGAGGAGATGAAACGCAAGTTAATAACCTTTTTTCAACAAAAACAAGACATGAATACGGGTTATTTTCTAGACCGGAATCCAAACATGGTTGATGATGAAGTAATGGTAGCCAGAGCAATTGGTTACAGCACGAACAGGCTAGCGAAATTTGGTGCAAAACCACTTTACCCGCTTCCGAGTAAGGATAACTCAGCACCTGATTATATGGAGTCAATCGCATCATACCGCCAATGGTTAGAAAGCATTGATTTACGAAATAGTTGGAGAGGCTGTGACCGCTTAGGTGTGTCAGCTATATATTTAGCAGAGTTACCTAAAGGTATCCGTGAAGAGTATTTAAATACAGCCCTAGAATTTTTTAAAGAAATCCAAGACCCTGAGACAGGATTATGGGGTGAGGGGTCAATGTATGTGCGAATTTCTGGTACATTTAAATTGCATACATTTTATAGTCGTTTTCAAAAGCCTCTACCTAGAAGTGAAAAAATCTATGAAAGTATCATTCAATGCTTAAAATCAGAGGTCGCAACTGATATGTGTTACATTAGAAATTCTATAAATCTATTAGATTATATGGAAGTAGAAATTTCAGATTCAGATTTAACCACTATTATTGAAATTACAACAGCTAATATACGAAAGCTAAAGCGTGAGGATGGTGGATTCTCAAGAGAGATTGCTAACTCACCTTCTGCACCCAATGTCGCTCAGGTGAAAAAAGGGGATTATTATCCTGATATGCCTGTGGCGGTTCGTTTAAGTCAAGGGCTGTTTGAAGGAGATATGAATGCCTCCACTCAAGCTGTATTAATCCACCGTCTATGTTATCGTTTAGCAAATCTAGATTTTGACTATCAACATCCAGATTTTGAACAGTTCTATAAGATGGTCGATGCATTGAGGGGTTAGAGTAATGAAATGGTTTCGTGTCCAAAAGGAAAAAAGGTTATCACGACAAGCGATAATAACCCTAACGAATCACGGGATATTTCAGTTTGGAAATTCATTATCGGTTATTTTTGTTAACTTGTACTTATGGAGATTAACCAATGACCTATGGATTAATGGTGCCTATAATTTAATTACGTTATTGTCTGCGCCAATCGCAACGATTTTGATTGGTAAAATTGCAAAACAAAAAGATCGTTTAATTATTTACCGCTCAGGTATCTTTTTAACGGCTATTTTCTACTTAGCCATTTTTCTAGCGATGGAGAGAATGGTAGAGTACTTTTATTTATTTGCCTTATTAAAAGGTGTTTCTACCTCCTTTTATTGGTTAGGTCATTTTACATTAATGTATGATTTTTCTAATAACAATAATCGCCACAGGTACCTAGGTTGGAATATGATCGTCAATAATATTGCCCAACTAACAGGGCCGGCACTAGCGGGGATCATTATCGGTATATATACTGACTTAACAGGCTATTCAATTGTTTTTGGTTTAGCATTTGTGATGTTTTTGACTGCTTCCATCGGTAGTTTAAGAATGGAAAAGGCACCAACACATCATAAAACATACTATCTCAAATATACTTTTCAAATGCTTAGGAAATATAAGCAATTTTCTCGTTCCTTAACTGGTTGGTACATTATCGGACTTCCTCAAGGGATTATGATGTATATCCCGGCAATCTTATTGTTTACTGTTTTTGAGAAAGAACAAATCATTGGCTTTATGAATGTATTTTTCTTTAGTTTAACCATTATTTGTAGCTACTTAATTTCTCGTTACGCTTCTATTCAGAAAACAGGGATGTATATGTTATTGGCTGCTATAGGCTTTTCCATAGCCTCATCATTGCTTTTGTGGGGAATAAATATGTGGACAGTTGTGATATTCATGATTATTTACCATATCTTTAATCCACTGCATTCAAACACTTACACAGCGCACTATTATCAAATGATGGATGAGCTTCCATTAAACAAAAATTTCCGAATTGAATCGATTGTGGTTAGAGAAACTGCGATTAATTTAGGTAGAGCAACTAGCGTTATCATCGTCATGCTTTCGATACAAAATGTAGATGCGGGCTTTTTGCCTTGGTTATTGTTTTTCATGGCACTTATGCAATTTTTCTTGCAATGGGCTGTTAAAAAAGTGGCAGAACCTTCAAATCTAGCAAAACTAAAACAAGCACAATAAATAACATAGAGTAAAGTGGAGGGATAAAACTATGAGTTCAATTGGAAAATGGGAAAATGCAGAACCCGGGGTAACTCGGAAGATCTTTGAGCCAGGGAAGTCATTAATGATGATGGAGGTTCACTTCGAGATAGGCGCAGAGGGGTATGAACACAGTCATCCACATGAACAGCTAACGTATTGTATTCAAGGTAAATTGGAATTTCAGATTGAAGGAAAATCGCATATTATCACAGCAGGTGAAACGCTAGTCATTCCAAGCAATGCGAAACACGGGGCAAAGGCTCTTGAAAAATCAATCATTGTCGATATTTTCACTCCACTTCGAGAAGATCTATTAAAATAAGAAACTATAGAAAAGAGGTTGGGAAAATGTCGGTCGGTGTATTAGCTCATTTATGTGGAAAATCCAATTACAAAGAGGTAGCTAAAAATGTAGGTTCCTACGGTTTTAGTCACGTTCAGCTAGCTCTATGGAAAGCATTTGATGACATAGACTATACGAAACCTGGAAAGTTAAGTCCTGGTTTAGCGAAGTTAATTAGAGATGAGTTTCAAAAGTATGGAGTCTCTATTTCTGTCTTAGGGTGCTATCTTCATTTATTTGATCGAAATGAAGAACAACGTAGAAGGAATATTGAAAGATTTAAAGAAATTTTACGTCATGCTAAGTTTTTTGGGACAGCAACTGTTGCGGTCGAAGTAGGGAAACTTCCAAATAATGATTTTACAGATCAGGATTGGCTCAATTTAAAGGAAACTCTTAATGAACTAGTGGAAGAAGCCCAAAAGTGGGGGATCTTCATTGGAATAGAGGCTGCGGAGCATCATATGGTTGATAATGCTGTAAAGCTAAAACAATTGTTAGATGAGGTTCCTTCTTCAAATATCGGAGTCGTTCTAGATCCTGGAAACCTTATTACAATAGAAAATATCGCTAATCAAGATGAAGTAATTGAAGAGATGTTTCATTTACTGGGAAATAAAGTTGTCGCTTTTCAAGCAAAAGATTGTTTAGTTACTGATACAAATACAATGATCTGGACTCCAATTGGCAAGGGTCAACTAAATTACGAATTAATATTTAAGAAATTGTTTGAATACAAGCCATACGTAGATATAATTCTTGATACAGTAAAACCAGAAAATATGGCGGAAACGAAACAATACATTGAGAGTATGTTAACAGAAGTTGCAAGCTTATCAGTAAAATAAGTGAAAAGGAAGCTTCTTGTCATAGTAGACAGGAAGCCTTTTTTTTATAATCTTTTAATAGTTCGAATAATCATTTTTCTTTTTTTCATAGGATGAAAACGTGGTGTTATCACACACCTGAGTAAATGATTATAGTGTTATTTGTTAAGTGGTACTTATAATTATCAAGAACAAAACTTTAATTTCTATTTAGTTGAGTGAATTTCATAATTACCTTAAAAGAGCTATATCAATCTAAATTAGTTGCGAATGGTTTATACGCAACTACATTTAGGTCTTAATAGCGAAAATAATGAATTATGAAATTCATTAAGTTGTTGAGGTTTAAATTATCTAAATCTCTCTAGTGATTTGGTTTGTATCGGTCATAGCTCGTCGACTTTACGAGTGACAATACTATCAAAACTATTTGGAGGGGGGATTCATTTACTGTTAGTTGTAAGCGTTAACAAATTTAAGGAGGTATATTTACTTTGAAACAAAGAAGATGGCTCTCACTTACTTTAATCTTTTTATTAATGTTTTCATCTCTAAATTTAACAACGTTGGCATTTGCTGAAACAGTTCAACAAGATCCTTTTGAAGGCATGATTAATATTTCGAGTGACTGGCAAGGAAGTGTATTTGGTGATAATGGTGGACAGGGTAATATCACTAAAGAAAACTTTGAAATCACAGAAAATGAAAATGAAACTGTAATCTTAAGAAGTTCTAATAATAGAGGGAAAATCGCGAGCAGTTCAGAAGGAATAGCTTACTATTTTAAGGATGTTCCTCTTGATGGGAATTTTGAACTAACAGCCACTGCACATGTAGATGCATGGACAGCTAATAATCAAGTAGCTTTTGGTTTAATGCTTCGCGAAAACATCTTAGTAAATACAAATATGGGCACATTTACCGGAGATTATGTAGCTGTCGGTGCTCTAGATCAAGTAATCAAAGGTTTTTATAAATCCGAAGCTACAGGTCTTGCAAAAAACGATTGGTTATTTGAGGAAGCTGTCGTTCCAGCAGCTGAAACAGAATACCAGTTAAGTATTCAGAAAACAGGAAATCTATTTATCTTAAAAGTCGGTGACGAAGAACAGTTGATCGAAAACTTCACAGGTGACATCAACTATGCAGGTCTATTTACATCAAGAAACACAACCGTAACATTCAGCAACGTAAAGTTAGCAATTGAAGGACAAATTGAACTAGGTGATTGGGAGTTCAGTGCGTTTGGTGATAATACAAATACAACAAATAATCCACCGAGAAATCCAGAACCAACATTAAATCAGGATGGTTCAGTAACATTGTTAGCTACTGGAGGTAAAGTATCAAATACTACTGATGGGATCTCTTTCTATTATAAAGAAGTACCAGCAGGCGTGAATTTTGAGATTACCACTAAAGCTACAGTAAATAGTTTTAATAGTACGAGTGGGATCAGTACTCCAAACCAAAAATCATTTGGTTTAATGCTAAGAGATGAAATTGGAACGCATGCAAGTACAGGTGGCCATATCTCTCGTTATGTAGCGGTTGGTGCACTAGATACAGTTATGAAAGGTTTTTACAAGACTGATAGTAATGTACAAGCCGGAAATATGACAAAACTTGAACCATTTGCAGATGTAGTAATGCCAGCTGCCGGTCAAGAATACGATTTATCAATTAGAAAAGCTGGAGATACGTTTGTAGTAACAACAAATGGTCAAAGTGAAACCTTTTCTGCAGTAGACTTATTTAAAGATGAAGTTTTCGTAGGTTTCTACGTAGCACGAGATGCAGATGTTACCTTTAGTAACTTCGAAATCCAAGTGGATGCACGAAAAGTAAGTGAATTAAAGGTAGATACGTCCGAAATGGACACTGAATTTTTGTTAGGGCAAAACTTAAACTTAGATGGTTTAAAAGTAACAGCAGTGTTTTCAGATGGTACTGAACAGGTATTATCTGATTCTGATTATATTGTTACTGGGTTTGATAGCAGTGTAGTTGGAACAAATACCATAACAATTAATTATAATGGGGTAACGAGAACGATTGAATTAGAGATTTTATCGTTATCAGTTACCGAATTAGAGATTAAATATTTCCCTGCAAAAACAGTCTACTATAAAGGCGATAAATTTGATCCTACAGGAATTGTCATTGTAGCAAACTATGAAGACGGATACAAATTTGCTGATCTCTCAAGTGATCAATATACGTTTTCAATTAGTAACCTTGATGGTGAAGGATATGAATTCTTAGAAGCAGGGATTGTAGAAGTTACTATTTCCTCAAATGAAACACCAGAAACAACTACAGCCTTCAATGTTACTGTTAAAGATGCTGATCTAACTCAACTAGACATTAGACAATTACCAGTAAAAATGCTTTATTTTATTGGTGACGAATTGGACCTAGCTGGTATTAATGTTTATGCAAGCTATGATGATAATTCTAGTGTAAGGCTGTTGCCTAATGAATACGAGGTTTCTGGGTTTGATTCTGAAAATCCAGGGACAAAAGAAATTACTCTTACACACAAAAGTAAGGAAGTAACATTCTCAGTTAGTGTAAAGATTAAAGAGGTAACAAACATTGAGGTTGCGGACTACCCGCAGACAACTTTTGTTGTTGGTGAAGAGTTTAATGTTGATGGCTTAGTGATTTCAAAAGTATATGATAATGGTGATAGAGAAGTATTGGCTTTTGGAGAATATACGATCAACTCAGCTAGTTTTGATCTTTCAGCTGCAGGAATATATGATATTGAAATCGTACCAAACAATCTTGAAATTGAATCTATTATTTACCAAGTAACTGTAAGAGAAGAAGTGGAAGTAGAATGGAAGAAGATGAGATTTGGTCAATCTACTTCAAATGCAAATAACTATGTAGAAGTTTTAGAAGATGGAACAATTAAAGTTGTCGCACTTGAAGGTGGTGGAAAAATCACTGGTGATCATGACGGTATCGCATTTTACTATACCGAGATTGATGCAAATGAAGATAACTTTGTTTTATCAGCAGATATTCATGTAATCACTTATGCGAAAACTCCTCATGATGGACAAGAATCTTTCGGTATTATGGCAAGAGATGCAATAAACCCAGTTCAAGATGCAAGTGTATTTGCTTCGAATATTGCCGCAGTAGGTGGATTTAGCGGTGGGACAAGAGATGCAAATGGTACGCAAGCATTTGTGCGAACCGGGGTACTAGCTTCTGATGGTGAAGGTAGCCAAGGAATTCAGAAAAAGATGTTAAAAAATGAAAGACCGACTACAGCTAATACAACAGAAAATTATCGCTTAACATTAGCAAAAACAAATAGTGGTTATACGGGAATGTTAAATGATGGCGAAGAGGCTATTTTCTTTGAGCCAGATTTACTAAATGTTCAAGATTCAAAAATTTACGTAGGTTTCTATGCTGCACGCCTTGCTACCATTGAAGTAAGTAATATTGACTATACAGTTACGGCAGCTGCAACAGACGCTCCAAAAATAGAACCACCAGCACAACCAGTTTCACCACATGTAGAGATTTTATCTCTTGATAAAACTCCATTGTCTGAATATGACTTAATCGTAAGATCAAATGTGAATGGAACTGTAACAGTGAGACAAGGCCAGACTGAAATTGCGTCTGAGGTGGAAGTTGAACAAGGAGAACTGTTAAAAATTCCTACAATTTTATCTGCTAATAGCAATACAAATTTTAGCTTAACGTTTTTACCAAACGATACTCAATATTTAACTTCGTATGCACCGATTGTTCGTAATTTTACAGTTCAAACGAAAACGTTTGCTGGAGGAGAAGGTGATATTTATGTATCTCCAACTGGAACAAACTCTGGTGATGGTACGAGAGAAAATCCTCTTAACCTAGATACAGCAATCGAATTTGTAAAACCTGGTCAAACGATCATTGTGCTTGAAGGTAATTATGTACGTAACTCAAAAATTGAAATTAAAAAGTATAATGATGGTACTACTGAAGCAATGAAGTTTCTAATAGCTGACCCAGCAGCAACTACAAGACCTGTCATTGATTTCGATAAGAGGTCTGAAGGGGTTGTCCATAGTGGAAAATATTGGCATGTTAAGGGGATAGACTTTGCACGTTCAGCTGGAAATACGAAAGGTTATACTGTTGGTGGAAGTCATAATATCATTGAAAATGTAAGGCTTTATGAGCATGGAGATACAGGTTTACAAATAAGCCGAACTGACACGTCAGAAAATGATAAATCTCAATGGCCATCTTATAACCTTATTCTTAATAGTATTTCATTTGACAATATTGATCCGTCTCAAAACAATGCCGATGGATTTGCAGCAAAGCTTACAGTGGGTGAAGGAAATGTATTTGATGGTTGTATATCTCATAATAATATTGATGATGGTTGGGATTTATATACGAAAGTTGGTACAGGGGCAATTGGACCTGTAACAATAAAAAATAGTATTGCCTTTAGTAACGGAACATTAACGAATGGATATGAAGGTAGTGCCGGTAAAAATGGTTTTAAACTTGGGGGCGAAGGGGTTCATGTTCCTCACGTTATTGAAAATAGTATTGCAATTGGCAATGGATACTTTGGGTTTACAAGTAACAGTAATCCTGGTTTAATTGCAAACAACAATATTGGTTTTAACAATGTTGGTGCAAATCTAAGCTTTTCAACATATGCCCATATTCCAACTGATTTTTCGATTAATGGGTTTGTCTCTTACAGAACTGAAGGTGTTGATCATAGAAATGATAGTTATCCAACACACTTAGATTCTGATAATAACTATATGTTTAAATCTGGAGCGTCTGTAAATGCATCTGGTGAAGAACTTTCTAATGAAATTCTAGAGAGCTTACAAGAAATTCTCGTTTACGATGACCAAGAGAAGCTTATTGGAATTAAGCGGGATGCTGAAGGTAACATTCAGTGGGGAGATTTATGGGAAGTATATAACGCCTATATGGGAATTGAAGAAACAGCTGGAGATGATAATGAACGTCGCGGCAAACCATCTGTTTTACCAGGCCCACCGATTACACCACCAGGTAAAGGTAGTCCGTTTCCTCCAGGTTTACCGATTACACCACCAGGTCTGAACAGATAGCACGGCTATTTCTAGTGTTACCTAATAAGACTTAGGTAGTTAAGATATTCAATAAAACAATATGAAAATTTGTCTGCCATTTTCCTCACTACAGAGATGTGTTTGATAGTAAGGAGAATGGCAGATTTTTATTAAAAGTTTCTTTTGAGAAATCGAACAATTTCTTCTCGCATTTCTTTATTTTCTTCGTGTCCACAGTCAAACATTTTGAGACTCCAGTTTTGAGGTTTTCCTTCATTTTCATAAATTTGTTTTAAGATCGGTTCGATTCGTTCTAATCCTGAAACTGGAATTAGTTTATCGTGAATACCAGCGACACTTAAATGTGGACGTGGAGCAATTAGAGAATTAATTTCAGCAGTTGAAAAGTATTTTAACAATCTTGGAACATAAAAGTAAAAACCATGTTTATCCAGGCTATCCGTTTCAATTAAAGCTTGGAAATCAGCTAAACCGCAAACATCAACGCACCACTTAATTCTAGTATCTAAAGCAGCTAACCACCAAGTCATAATACCACCCATGGACATTCCCATGGTTCCTATTCTTTCACCATCAACATCAGAACGGGTTTGTAAATAATCAAGTGCTCTAATACTATCAAATACTCTCATGCCCCATAAAACTTGCCCCTTCCAGAGCATTTCTTTAAAAAGAGAGCTTTCTGTACGAGTACTTCTTTCTCCAAAGCCC
Source organism: Anaerobacillus sp. CMMVII (assembly GCF_025377685.1). Classification (NCBI taxonomy): domain Bacteria; kingdom Bacillati; phylum Bacillota; class Bacilli; order Caryophanales; family Bacillaceae; genus Anaerobacillus; species Anaerobacillus sp. CMMVII. Next base: position 428,817 of record NZ_JACEHK010000015.1, read on the forward strand.
CAGGCATCGATACAAAGAACAGCATAGCCCATTTTGGTTAATTCAATCCCAAAAGCAGGCGTGTATAAATAACTATTTCCCGAAGTTAGCTCTTCTTTTCCCAGATGAAATTTACCACCATGTGAATGATTAAATAATATTGTCGGTAGCTTTTTATTATCACTATGTAATGGTTTCAAAAAATAGGCTGGAACCAATTCTAATCCGTTTAAATCTAATAATAATTTCTCAAGTTTGTAATGCTCATTTTCTTCTACTGCGATTACACTAATTTGAATTTGTGTCTCTCTTGCTGGAAGTTCTCCCAGCAAGGAGTAGAGTCTGTTGCGAAGCTCTTGTTTGTTCATGTTCCACCTCAAAAATAAAGTATAGTTGGTAGCTTAAGTATACCGCTTCCTCAAGAAAAGATCCTTATGTAAAACAATTTCAAATGGAAAAGGTGATGAAATATGTCAAAACTACTTTGGAAAGATGGTGCTCCCAAAGTGTCTGGAGCAATGGATGAGGAGGTACCGATACTTACTCCATTTATAGTAGAAGGAGAAGCGAAATCTGCAGGAATGATTGTTTGCCCAGGGGGAGGTTATCACCATAGAGCGTTACATGAGGGGGCACCAATTTGTAAGTGGTTAAATAGTCTTGGAATTTCTGCATTTCTACTTGACTACAGAGTTGCCCCTTCTAAACATCCAGCTCCATTATTGGACGCAAAGCGCGCGATCCGTTATGTCCGGTACCATGCTCCTAATTGGAATATTGATAAAGATAAGATAGGTATTTTAGGCTTTTCTGCAGGTGGTCATTTAGCGGCAACTGCCGGAACACAGTTTGATTTAGGAAATCAGAATGCTGTAGATCCAGTTGAGAGGGAAAGTTCTAGACCTAATGTATTAGTCTTGTGCTATCCAGTAATTTCATTTGTTGAAAATTATCATCAAGGATCAGTCGTCAATTTACTAGGTGAAGGAAGTACTGAAGAAGAGCGCATTGTATTATCAGCGGAAAAACAAGTGAAGGAGACTACGCCACCAACTTTTCTATGGCACACTGCAGATGATCGATCAGTTCCAGTTGAGAACAGCTTGGCATTTGCTAAGGCTCTAAGTACTCATAACATTCTGTTTGAGTTACATATCTTTCAAAGTGGTAGACATGGGTTGGGACTAGCGGAGGCTGATTCACATGTCGCAAGTTGGTCAAGGATTTGTAGTTCTTGGTTGAGAGGACAAGGCTTTAGATAATGTCTATCTCGACCTAGAAGAATGGAATAATAATCTCTAAATAATATGATAATCCTTTTCTTAGATGTATGAAAACGTTGTCAAAATAGCGATTTGATAGCCAACACCCGATTTTCTAGTAGAGATAAGGGTGTTCAAACGGTACGGTTCCTTGTTTACTGGGGTCATCAATAGTAGTCATTGCACTGGTCAAACTCAAAAAAGAAGATAGAGTACACATTCATGTAAGGTATTGATTATATACGCAATGGCTATTCGTTCTTTATAGTAAGGATGTAACAACCAAGTTGTAACTTATCACAATGTCAATTAAGGAGTGATGGATCGAAGAGGGGGTTAAAAAAGAGAGATAGTAAATTTTTTGAAAGCGTTACCGTTAAGAAATCCGATAAGAGCTGAAGGAAGAGAAACGTTTCAAGATCTTCCCCTCTTTATGATTTAGTAACCTTACGCTTTAAAGTTAGCAATCTGTTTTCTATCCTTATATTATCTCGGGTAACGTGTGTGGATAGTTAGTAATTACTTTTCCTATAATTGGATTGTAAAAAATAGTTAATCAATTACTAGGTCTATTCGTTTATAATAGTAAAATGGACGTATCGCCAATTTTTATTACTATAAAACACTTGTCATCCAATCACTAGCTTAAGAGATAATCAAAAAAAATTGGAGGTTGTTTGAATGAACGTATTGAAAAACAAGAAGTTTATGACACTTTTCACAACACTAACACTTTTCGTACTATTGTTAGCTGCATGTGGAAAAAATGAAAGCGCTACAAACACGAATACAGAGGGTAATGCTGATGGTACTCCTGCAGAGGAAGCACCATTTGAAATTTCAATCATGATGAACCTTCATACACCTGAAGTTCCTAGTGATAGAATTAAAAAGATGGTAGAAGAAGCAACAAACACAGTACTAGATATTCAATTTGTTCCAGATGCTAACTTTAGTGACCGTTTAAATACTGCATTTGCAACAGGAACTTTACCGATGGTAGTTCCAATGAACTTCCAAACATTTAATCAGTTTAAAGATGCAATCCGTGATGATCAATTTTGGGAAGTTGGAGCTTATCTTGATGAGTATCCAAACTTAAGCAAGTTAAAGCCAGAGATCTTAGAAAACACGAAAGTAGATGGAAAAATCTATTCTTTATATCAAGGAAGACCGTTATCTCGTCAAGGATTTATTTACCGTAAAGACTGGGCTGACAATCTTGGAATTGAAACACCAAAAACAACTGCTGAGTTCTTTGAAATGGCGAAAGCTTTCACTGAGAACGATCCAAACGGATCAGGCAGAAAAGATACAATCGGGATTACTGACCGTAGTGACTTAGTATATGGTGCATTTAAAACAATTGCTTCTTGGCATGGTGTACCAAATGACTTCGGAATTCAAGATGGTCAAATTTTACCTGAGTTTATGTTTCCGCAATATATGGACACTTTAAAGTATATGAGAGATCTTCACTCAAACGGTTACATGAACCAAGATTTCCCTGTAACTAGTAAGAATGATCAACAAGCATTATTCAAAAATGGAACTGCAGGTATTTATGTAGGTTCAATGCCAGATGTTAACAGCTTATATAATGATACTGTAGCTTTAAACCCAGACGTAGTATTTGATGTTCATAACTACATTGAAGGGCCACATGGAGAGTATGGAATTTGGTCTATCCCTGGATTTGGTAGTGTTGTAATGTTCCCGAAATCTTCTGTTAAAACAGAAGCTGAATTAAGAAGAATTCTTTCATTCTATGATCAGTTAATGACTCCAGAAGTAGCTAACATCTTAATTAGAGGTGTTGAAGGCGAACATTATGAAGCAATCGATGGAAGAGCTAAAGTTCTTGATCAAACTCTATTCGACAACGAAGTTAGACCTTACCTTTCACTTGAAATTGGTGAGCCTGAAACAAATGGTCGTTATGATGCTTACTTCTCATACGATGTTCAATTAAAAGCTCTTGAATTACAAGCTGAAAATGAGTCTTATTTAATCACTAACCCAACATTAACACTTGACTCTGATACGTTTGTATTAGATGGCCCAAGATTATATCAAATTATTGAAGATGCTACAATTAAGTTCATTCTTGGACAACTTGACGAAGCTGGATTTGAAAAAGCAGTTGATAACTGGAAATCACAAGGCGGAGACAAAATTATTGAAGAATTCACAGCATCTTATAAAGCTGCTAACTAAATGAAAATGATAAAGGCTAACTCATTGTGAGTTAGCCTTTATTTATTCTCAAAAGCTTCACGCAAAGCGTGAAGAACCAAGCATTCGCTTGGTTACGACCTACAAGCTAATAGGAACAATTTTTTAGAAAGGATGTTTTCTCAAAGAGGGTTGCTTGAAAATAGTTATGTTTAAGGACCGATTAAAACAAGAAAATTCCGCTTATATATTTGATAATCAATGTCTCACTTTTATGAAAAAAGCCTTATAAAATCAGGGTTTTTAGTACCTAAATAACCTGATGATTATAGCTGTTATTCTAAGAATAGATTAATCTTTAACCAAGGAGAGAAAACATGATTGAAAGGAACAAAGAGATGAAAAATTATAGTTTTAGAAAGGTAGATGAAAATGGAAAATAATGTAGCAGTCGAAAAACAAGTTCCACCACAATCTCCAAAATCGGAAAAACGTGCCGAGTTATGGAGAAAAATTAAGAAGAATAAGATGATCTACTTAATGATTACTCCAGGACTTTTATATTTCTTAATCTATAAATATGTACCGATGTACGGATTAATCATTGCGTTTCAAGATTATAAACCTTATCAAGGTATCAGTGGTAGTACATGGGTTGGGTTAAAGCATTTTGAGAGACTATTTACAAGTGCAGATTTCGGAATGATCTTTAAGAATACGATAATATTATTTGGACTCCAAATATTTATTTATTTCCCAATACCAATCATTTTAGCGTTAATGCTAAATGAAGTAAGAAAAGAATTTTTCAAAAGAAGTATCCAAACATTAATCTATATTCCTCATTTTATGTCTTGGGTTGTAATCGTTTCCATTAGTTATGTAATGTTAACGTTAGATGGCGGGATGGTTAATGGACTATTAGAATTTTTAGGTTTTAAACCGATAAACTTCCTACTAAGCTCTGAATGGTTTAGACCGATGTATATCATTCAAGTAATTTGGCGTGAAGCTGGTTGGGGAACAATCATTTTCCTAGCGGCAATCTCAGCTGTTGATCCATCTCTTTATGAAGCAGCAAGAATGGATGGAGCGAACCGCCTTCAACAAATGTGGCACATTACAATTCCAGCGATTAAGAGTGTTATTATCGTTCTATTAATCTTAAAAGTTGGAGATGTTTTAGAATTAGGTTTTGAACACATCTTCTTATTATTAAATGCAGCAAATCGTGAAGTAGGGGAAATTTTTGACACGTATGTATATACAGCTGGTTTAAAGCAAGGGCAGTTTAGTTACAGTACCGCAGTAGGATTTTTCAAAGGCTTTGTAGGTCTAGTATTAATCATGTTTGCTAACTGGGCAGCGAAAAAAGCTGGAGAAGAAGGCGTTTACTAAGATTTAATTTAAGGAGGGCGTAAAAAATGGTAGAAGATAAATCATTAGGCAGTAAAATATTTAATGTTACAAACAATACAATACTCGCAATCATTGCGTTTCTAACAGTTATCCCATTTGTACATGTAATTGCAGCGTCTTTTGCAACAAGTGCAGAACTAGCTCAGAAAAGGTTCCTGTTATTCCCGACGGTTTTTAGTTTAGATGCTTATCGTTATATTTTCTCAACAGATACTATTTTGAAGGCGATGGCAATTTCAGTATTCGTAACTGTTGTTGGTACTCTATGGAGTATGTTTATGTCTACACTTACGGCATATGGACTTTCACGTCGTGATTTAGTAGGTCGCAGACAAATTACATTCTTTATCATCTTTACGATGCTTTTCAACGGGGGGATGATCCCAACTTTCTTAGTAGTTCAACAAACGGGTTTAATGAATTCACTTTGGGCGTTAATTATCCCTGTCTCGATCAATGCTTTTAATATGATTATATTAAGAAGTTTCTTCCAAAACCTTCCTGCAGGTTTAGAAGAATCAGCAAAAATTGATGGATGTAGTGATTTTGGAATTCTATTTAGAATTGTTATCCCATGTTCATTACCAGCGATTGCAACAATCTCACTTTTCTATGCAGTTACGTATTGGAACACTTATATGCATGCAGTTCTATATATCAGTGACTCGTCGAAATGGCCAGTTCAAATTCTTTTACGACAAATTGTTGTACTAGCAACTGGAATGAACTATGATGGGGCCAACTTTACGGACGTGCCACCACCTGAAATTACAATTAAAATGGCGGTAATCGTGGTAGCTACCTTACCAGTACTCATGGTTTATCCATTCATTCAAAAGTATTTTGCAAAAGGTGCTCTTTTAGGATCGGTAAAAGGTTAATTAGAATTTACATTTAGAGGAATATGCAACGTTTTTATTCAAATTAGGTACTTACTAAATAAGTGAATTTCATAATTACCTTAAGCAAGCTATACCAATCTATATGTAGTTGCAATTGTTTACGTAACTGCATATAGAGCGGGGAGCGAGGATAATGAACGATGGAATTCATTAAAAATGTAGTATTTTTACATGAATAATAAGCTGCATATTCCTCTTATTTTTATAGGAGGTTGATTGAAAAATGGTTGGCGAAATAGTTGTAGATAATGCCGAAACATTTCTTAACCCTATTCTTAAAGGGAACTATGCGGATCCTTCAATTATTCGTGTCGAGGATCACTATTATATGGTCAACACATCTTACAAATATCTACCGGGATTAATAATATGGCATTCTAAAAATCTTATCGATTGGAAGCCAATTGGTACCGCACTTGAGCATTTTAATGGAGATGTTTGGGCTCCTGACTTTGTTTATTATGAAGGAATGTATTATATCTATTTTCCAGCAGAGAAAACAAATTGGGTAGTTACGGCAACAGATCCCAAAGGCCCATGGAGTAAACCAATTAATCTGAATACAAAACATATTGATCCTGGCCATGTAGTTGGTCCAGATAAGAAGCGATACCTGCATTTATCTGGAGGACATATGGTGCAACTATCAGAAGATGGGCTATCAGTAGTTGGAGACGTACAGCATGTCTATGAACCTTGGAAATACCCAAAAGAATGGGAAGTTGAAGCTTTTAGTCCAGAAGGTCCAAAGTTAACTTTTCATAACGGGTACTACTACTTAACTCTAGCTGTCGGTGGTACAGCTGGTCCACCGACGAGTCACATGGTTGCTAGCTCTCGTTCGAAAACTCCCTGGGGACCATGGGAACATTCGCCATACAATCCGATCACCAAAACGAAAACAAAAGAAGAGCGCTTTTGGTCACAAGGTCATGGCACATTGATCGATACTCCTTCAGGAGAGTGGTGGATGGTTTATCACGCTTATGAAAATGGCTTTCATACACTAGGCCGGCAAACATTGCTTTTACCAATAGAATGGACAGAGAACGGTTGGTATAAAGTTCCAGAAGGGATAAAAGCTGATCAACCGCTCCGAAAGCCATTGGGAGAAACAGGAACTCACGGTTTTCCAACCAAAGATCGTTTTGAAGAAAAAAGAATAGGTTTACATTGGCAAACCAATGGTGAAGTAGATGAACAACGCTATTCGATTAAGAATGGGGCGCTAAATATTAAAGGGGACAGTACTGGGGGTGTTTCACCACTGCTGTATATGGCACAAGATAAGTCATATGAGGTTGAAGTTGATGTTTCAGTTGAAGAAGCTGTTGAAGGAAAGTTTATGTTGTATTACAACGAAAATTCATATTTTGGACTTTCCGTCACTGTAGAAGGAATTCAGCATTTTCGGACATTTAAAAAGTATAAAGTAGTCCCTTATGATGGTGACACGGTTAGATTAAGAATTAGAAATGATCATCATATTGTTTCATTTTATTATTTAAATGAAACAGGAAGATGGACCAAATATGATAAAGTTCTAGACGCTTCAGGGTTTCATCATAATACTTTTGGCGGTTTCCTAAGCTTAAGGATTGGCTTAGATGCTACTGGAGATGGACTCGTAAAATTTCAAAACTTTGAATATAGGGAATTATAGATTAGGAGGATAACAAAGATGATTTTTTTCGATATAACAAAGTACGGAGCAATAGGGGATAATGCAACAGACAATACAGAGGCAATTGCAAATGCAATCAATGAGTGTGCAGCTAGTGGTGGTGGTACTGTTTATATTCCAGCAGGAACATACGTAACTGGTCCGATACATCTTAAAAGTAATATCACTTTGTATCTAGAATCAGGTGCGTTGGTATTATTTGATACAAATTTTGATGTATATGCTCCAGTACAAACAAGATGGTCTGGGTACGAGTGTTACGGCTATTCACCATTAATATACGGAAATGGCTTAAAAAATGTAGCAATTAAGGGACATGGTACCTTTGACGGTCAAGGATCTGCATGGTGGAAAGTTTACCACCAAATTAAAAATGGAGAAATTTATTCTTCTTCTAGAACAAAAGAAATTGCCGAATTAAATAAAAATGTGCTTTCTGATCCAAATACAAATTTAGTAGAATGGGAGTCGCAATTTTTACGCCCAGCATTACTTCAATTGTTTAATTGTGAGAATGTTACTTTGGAAGGAATTACATTACAGAATTCGCCATTTTGGAATACGCATCTCGTATATTGTAACCATGTAAACGTAAGTAAAGTGACAATCGAAAATCCATGGGACACTCCAAATGGTGACGGGTTAGACATTGATTCTTGCTCAAATGTAAGAGTTTCAGATTGCCATTTTGATGTAGGGGATGATTGCCTATGTTTAAAGTCCGGAATTAATGAGGATGGCAGAAGAGTTGGAAAACCGACTGAGAATGTAACGATTACGAATTGTACAATGATTCACGGACATGGTGGCGTTGTTATGGGGAGTGAAAACTCAGGTGGAATTAAAAACGTAACAATCTCTAACTGCGTATTTATCGGCACTGATCGTGGAATTCGTTTAAAAACTAATCGAGCTCGTGGAGCATACATGAAAAATATCCTAATCAACAATATTTACATGGAAAATGTATTTTGCGCTTTTGCGATTAACTCGTTCTATCGTTACGGGGTAGATGTTAATGATCCACTAATGAATGCACCAGAAGCTATACCGGTCACTGAAAAAACACCAAAAATTGAACATATAAAAATTAGTAATGTCACAGCAAAAGAATGTCGTGCTGCAGCAGCCTTCATCTATGGTCTTCCAGAGATGCCAATTGAAGATGTTTCATTGAGCAATGTAACCTTTGAAATGACAACTGATCCAAATGAGGAAGGTGGAGAACCTGATATGGTGAAGGACGAAATCATCATGGCAGGAGAAGGGATATATTGTAAGCATGTGAATGGTATTGAATTCCACCGTGTTCGTGTTGAAACTCGCCAAGGTCCTGCATTAACGATGGAAGAAGTAGTAGATGTTGATATTGACAATGTTGTCATGAAAAAGACACACGAAGCAACACCGGTTGTTAAGCTTAATAAAGTCGATAATGTAACAATCAACGGCCGTCAATCACAAATCTATTCTGAAACATATTTGGAAGTAGAGAATAGTAGCAACGGTACGATCTACCGCTAAGTAAAAATTAGGCAATTACTCTATCTATTCTTTCGTAAAACTAGAATTCTAAGAGGGGAAGTAAAAAAACGTGAAAACGAAATCTGAAATTTCTCAGGTAGATCATAAGGTTTGGTCAGCTGACCTTGGTAATGGATACTATCAAAATCCAATATTACATGCTGATTATTCAGATCCCGATGTCATTCGTGTCGGTGAAGAATTCTTTATGGTTTCTTCCAGCTTTAATATGTCGCCTTGTTTACCAATCTTGCATTCAAAGGACTTAGTAAATTGGAAAATAGTTAACCATGTTTGTGATAAGTTGCCTTTTGAAAGTTACGATAAACCACGACATGGTGATGGTGTTTGGGCTCCTAGTATTCGCTATCATGACGGTTTTTATTGGGTATTCTTTGGGGCTCCTGATGAAGGCGTCTTTATGAGTAAAACGAAAGATCCATTTGGTGAGTGGTCACCACTACATTTAGTAAAAGAAGTAAAAGGTTGGATTGATACCTGTCCGTTCTGGGATGAAGACGGTCAAGCGTATTTAGTTAATGCATTTGCTAAAAGTAGAATTGGTTTTAAAAGTATCTTACATGTAAGTAAAATGAAGCCTGATGGAACAGCGCTACTAGACGAAGGTGTTCATGTATTTGATGGAAATTTGCATCATGAAACGATCGAAGGTCCAAAAATGTATAAGAGAAATGGGTATTATTACATTTTTGCCCCTGCTGGTGGAGTTCCAACAGGTTGGCAGACAATTTTGCGCTCCAAGTCCATTTATGGTCCTTATGAAGATAAAATTGTCCTCCATCAAGGAAGCACTGATATCAACGGTCCACATCAAGGTGGGTGGGTCGAGCTAGAAAATGGAGAAAATTGGTTTATTCATTTTCAAGATAAAGGTGCCTATGGGAGAATCACTCATTTACAACCGATGAGTTGGGAGAATGACTGGCCAGTCATGGGGGACAATGTTGATGAAAACGGGATCGGTGAACCGGTTACACGTTGGAAGAAACCAACTACTATACAACAAGAAATCACAGTGCCGCAGGTGAATGATGAATTTGACGGAAATACGTTAGGACTTCAATGGCAGTGGCGCGCAAATCAAAAAGTTGAATGGTATAAGATCGGTGAAAACGAAAGCCAATTACGACTTTTTGCCACTCCGTTACCAGAAGGTGTCGAAACTCTATATGATGCAGGACAAATCTTAACACAAAAGCTGCCAGCACTTACCTTTACGGCAACTACCAGTGTCACATTTACGCCTGAAAGTAGTGAGGACTGCAGTGGCTTGATGATGTTCGGTTTGAAATACGCAGGAGTGATGCTGAAAAAATCGGATGCGGGCTTGTCTTTAGTTCATTTTACCGGTGAGAATAACGGAAACACAACCTCTGAAATAGAAGAAATAGTAGACCAACTTGATGTAGAGACGGTTTTTTTACGAATTGAAGTAGCTGAAGGTGCTCAATGCCAATTTAGCTATAGTATTGATGGTGAGAATTTCAAATCGATTGAACAACGCTTTATTGCAACTGAAGGAAAATGGATTGGCGCTCAACTTGGAATTTTCTGTATAAATAGAGGGGAGAATGCAAGCTCAGGTTATGCTGACTTTGATTGGTTTAGAGTAAGTAAATAACTTTAGGGAAGGGTGGCCATTTGCGTCACCCCTCTCAAAAGTGTAAGAAAGTAAAATTAGAACTGAAGACGTTCTAATTTTACCATTTTACATTTTTAATAGGTTAAGAAAGCATAAGCGTTTTTAGTACTTTATGTTTAGCTTCATGCGCCATCGCTTATCTAAATGTATTCGAGAGAGGACGATCTAATATGAAAACTTTTAAAAATCCTATTATACCCGGTTTTTATCCAGACCCTTCGATCTGTAGGGTTGGTGAAGACTATTATCTAGTTACATCAACATTTGAATATTTCCCGGGAGTTCCTATTTTTCATAGCAAAGATCTAGTGAATTGGCAGCAAATTGGCCATGTATTAGATCGACCATCTCAATTGAACTTAGATGGTACACCAAACTCAAGAGGAATTTATGCACCGACAATACGATATCATGAAGGTATTTTTTACACGATAACAACCTTTGTGGTTTCTGCTACTGGTGCACGTAAGAACTTTTATGTAACTGCTACTAATCCCAGTGGTCCTTGGTCGGAGCCAAATTGGCTTGAAGATGCTCCTGGAATCGATCCATCGTTATTTTTTGATGAAGATGGAAGAGTTTACTATACAGGAAACCGTGTCCCGCCTGAGGGGCCACAGTATCCTAAGCACGTTGAAATTTGGATGCAGGAGTTAGATTTAGAGAAAAAGCAGCTCATCGGTCCAAAATATAGCCTATGGGACGGAGCATTAAAGCAAATTCACGCTCAAGAGGCTCCACACCTATATAAAATCAATGGCTATTATTATTTAATTATCGCTGAAGGTGGTACCGGTTTTACTCATTCAGTAACCATTGCTCGTAGTAAAGAGATTACAGGACCTTATGAGGTCTGCAAAACAAACCCGATTTTAACGCATCGCCATTTGGGAAGAAACTATCCAATTACAAATGTTGGTCATGCAGATATTATTGAAACTCAAAATGGAGAATGGTGGATGGTTTGTTTAGCAACGCGTCCTTATGGTGGCCATTATCGTAACTTAGGGCGTGAAACGTATTTAGTTCCGTTTATATGGGAAGAGGGGTGGCCAGTCGTTAACCCTGGAAAAGGTATCATAGAATTGGAAATGCAATGTCCAGATCTTGTAGAAACAAGATGGGGGACTGAACCAGCATGTGATCACTTTGAAGGAAGTGAATTAGGCCTAAAATGGAGCTTTATTCGTACACCCAAAGAGGATTTTTGGTCATTAAAAGATCGACCGGGGTACTTACGCCTAAAGACCAAGAAAGAAGTCATAACGGAAGAAGTAAATCCCAGCTTTGTTGGCCGAAGGCAACAACATATGAATTTTTCAGTTCGTACTAAGCTCGAGTTTTCTCCATTGAATGAGGGTGAGTCTGCTGGCATCGTATTGTTGCAGAATCATAATTATCAATTGAGAGTAGAGTACGGTTTACACGAGAACCAATCCTCGATACGGCTGATAAGAAGAAGCAATGGGCAAGATGAACTACTAGCTATTCAGCCAATAACGACTGATCTACTTTATTTGAAAATCGAAGCGATAGGGCAAGCATATAGTTTTTACTATGGAACAACACCGGAAACATGGAATTTATTAAGGGAAGATGTAGATGGTACGATTTTAAGCTCAGATGTAGCTGGTGGATTTGTTGGAGCTTTTATTGGAATGTATGCAACTAGTCATGGTCAGGAAAGTTGTAATTATGCAGATTTTGACTGGTTTGAATATGTCGGTTATTAGTAGCAAGCAAAGGAAACGGTTACCAAGGCGTTTACATCCATAGAATTGTATACTAGTATTAAGAATATATATTACTAGAATTACATCTAACCTTAACTCTTGTTTGCTTAAGGCAACTAAACTACTAAGAAAGGGGTTAATTATGATGGAAATGGGCGGATTTATGGGCGGTTTTTATCGAATTAGTGTTCACATTTCGAGACTTGCTTATATAAATGTACTTTGGATTATGTTCACTTTGTTAGGCGGTGTCGTCTTAGGAATAATGCCAGCAACGGTGGCATTATTTGCAATTACTAGGAAATGGGTTAATGGAGAGGATGTCTCTATTCTTAAATCATATTGGAAATATTATAAGACAGAATTTATCAAATCAAATTTGCTAGGACTTTTCCTATATATCATGATCGTGTTACTCTATACCAACTTTATGTTGCTACAGAATGATGTTTTCTGGATGGATTTAGTGAGATATGTTCTATTTTTCCTTACAGTATTATTTGTCATTACCGTGTTATACCTTTTCCCTATATACGTTCATTATCAATTAAAGCTGTCTCACTATGTCAGAGACGCATTAATCATCGGGCTCGGTTATCCAGTTCATACAGTTCTTATGGCAGTAGGGATTTTTGCTTTACAATTCGTTTTTATGAAAATACCAGGTTTAATTCCATTTTTCGCAGTTAGCACTACTAGTTATTTTGTGATGTGGCTAGTTAACGGTACTTTTGTTCATATAGAGAAAAAACGACAAGAAAAGTTAGATGCATCACTCCAAGTAAATTAAAGGAAAAATAATTCACCACGAGTAGGATAGAGACAATCTTATACTCGTGGTGTTCCTATATCTACAACAGATAGGTTCATTTTGGAACGTTCTTTTCTTAAAGATTGTTGCTATTAGCTTTTAGGTCGTAACCAAGCGAAAGCTTGGTTCTTCACGCTTTGCGTGAAGCTTTTGAGAATAAATAAGCCATTGGTACAAATAAATTTGTCCCCAAAAGCATATTTATTCTCAAAAGACTTAAAAGCAACCAAGTTTATGAAAACAGCCTTTTGGAAAAAGACAAGAATTGTCATTCCAGGATTGGGTACCCTCATAGTATGAATGAAATAATTGCAAATTGGAGGTACTCATGAAGAAGAAAGTTGTATTAGTTGGTGGGGCCGGAAGAATCGGGACCATTTTAAGTAAAGGCCTGCATGAAAGGTACGAAATAATAGTACTAGACAAAAATATCCGTGAAGACGAAGGCCATATTGAAACGGATGCTACAAATTTTGATGAATTAGTAGACGATATTCCGGAAGATGCAGATGTTATTATCAATTTATTAGCTACTCACACGAATGAAAGCATTAGTGATGTCTCAAAATTGAATGATATGACGGATGTCTTTTTTAAAGCCTCTTATTATATATTTTTAGCTGCTGTAACCTTAAAGGTGCCAAGAGTCATCTTCGCAAGTAGTAATCATGTGACAGATTATTATGAAGTTGACGGAAACTCAACGTTGACAAGAGAAATTAATATCAAGGATTATCCATTGTCTAGAAGTTTGTATGGGGTTTTAAAGCTAGCTTCTGAAAATATAGGTCATATTTTTGCAGATGACCATGGGTTATCAATCATCAATCTGCGTATTGGATCAGTACCAGATGATGAAAAGAGGTCAGTAAGAGAAAAACCAAGATTAAGGAAGACTTTATTATCTAGCGTTGACGTGATCAACTTGTTCAGTGCAGCTATTGAAACAAATACTCATTATGGAATTTATTATGGTGTTTCAGATAATCCAGGCAAGCCATGGGATATGAAAAATGCGAAAGAGGAGTTAGGGTTTCAATCAATTGTAAATACAAGTGATTTGAATTAACTGCAAGACTTTTGGGTCTTAGCCAAGTATTCGCTTAGCTACGGCCCAAATAGCATAAAAAATACAGAGGTAATGAGAGGAGAAACAGAAATGTTACAACTAACTGTAGCCTTAGACGGATCAGGGGATTTTCAAAAAGTGCAAGATGCGATAAATCAGGTTCGAGTCCACCCTTTAGAGCCTGTGTTAATTTATATAAAAAATGGAAGATATCACGAGCGATTGATAATTCCGGATAATAAACCAAACATTACTCTTCGAGGTGAGAGTAAGGATCATACAATTATTTCGGATGGCACCTATGCGGAAATGGTGGATGCAAACATCCAAAAGCTCGGTACATTTAAAACGGCAGTTGTTCACATTCAAGCAGATGAAATAAACGTAGAAAATCTAACAATTGAAAACACTGCTGGCTATGGCCCAGAGATAGGTCAAGCATTAGCGTTATACGTTTCAGGAGATCGTTGTACATATAAGAATATAAGATTACTAGCAAATCAAGATACCCTTTATACAGCGAAAGGTCGACACTACTTTACTCATTGTTACATCGAAGGTCATGTAGATTTCATCTTTGGTTCAGCTACCGCTATATTTGATCAATGTGAAATTCATAGTTTACGGAAAGGATATATCACAGCGGCATCAACCCCAAAAGAAGTCAATTTTGGATTTGTGTTCTTAGAGTGTAAATTGACCGGTTCAGCAGACGAAGATTCTGTTTATCTCGGTCGACCGTGGCGACCAGATGCATCTACGATTTTTATTCGGACATGGATGGGACCACATATTAAGAAGGTGGGCTGGGATAACTGGCGGGATGAGGCAAATGAAAAAACAGCAAGGTATGCTGAATATCAAAGCTTTGGACCTGGAGCAAGCGAACATACTCGTGTCCATTGGTCAGCAATTCTTACCGAAGAAATATCTCTTGAACATGTATTCAAAGGAGAAAATAACTGGTTGCCTAGAGAAACGATCTAATATAAGAAAGTTATACCTTTGGTGTAACGGTTCAGTTCAAAAGTGCAAAACGAGAAGTCGGAAAATAATTCACACTGATAATAGAAGACCCCACTTCAAATTATCGATATTAAGTGGCGGGTAGTTACGATAGAAATTATTAATATAATATTGACCGCAGCCAAGCAATGCTTGGCTATGGTCAATATACAGAAACACATGTAATCTACAATGAGGATGACTCTCATTTGAGTCATCCTCATTGTATTTTTACCAAGCAATTAATCAAACTTTTTTGTAGAATGTAGTTCGCGGTATTTACCAGGTGTTAAGCCTTCTTTTTTCTTAAAGGATCTAATAAAGTTTTGCGAGTTATTATAATGAAACTTTTCTGCAATATCTTTAATTGATAAATCAGATTCAACAAGCCACTTTTTAGCCATGTTTAAGCGATACATAGAGATATATTCACTAAATGAGATGTTTGTTTCTTTCCTAAAAATACTACTTAGGTAGTTTGGATTGTAGTGAAGTCTTTCTGCTATTGCTTCTAGTGATATATCTGAGTCATATTCTTGTTGAATAATATGAATGATTTGATCAGAGATATTTTTATATTGGGAATTAATACGTTCTTCCAACGATGTGACTAGTGGTATAACAATTGTTTCTTTAAACCAAATTTCAATTTCATTGACAGTTTTCAATTCAAATAGTTGGTCGAATAAGGATTTCTTATCATCAAGATTTTCTAACTCGACACCTAGAGTTTGCATAAGCAAAATCAAATCATTTAGTAAACGCAGAAGAGAGATTTGATATTGATTTGTATTTAAATCTTTCGAGAAGATATTCTCAATTAAAAGATTTAAGGTTTCCTCAACTTTTTCACGTTCACCTAATTTTATTACATCAAATAATTCATTTTTAATATTTTCAGGGAAGTAGGTTTTTAATGAGTTTCCATGATCAACATCTTTATAATGAATAATTGCTTCACTTCCAAATTTCAATCGATATTTAAGAACTTCTACCCCTTGTTGATATGCTTCTCTTGATTGTGATAGTTTAGTAAACGGTTGACTCACACCAATACTTACTGGTAACTCGAGTTCCTCTTTCACTTTATTTTGAAGGTTTTGAGCCATTTCATGTACAAAAGCCTCGAACTCTTTTGTTGTTTCATGATCACTGACAATAATCGTAATTTGTACGTCTCTGCGAAGAACAGGTGTTAGTCGACGCTCTTTAGGAATGATATCCCCGGCTATTGTATTAATCGTAAATAATAGCAAGTCTGATTGTTCAGGAATGTATTTGGTTCTCTCTAAAGAATCAATTTGAAGTGTTAGGACACATAAGTGGTTCCATGTCTCAGGATATTTATAAGATAAATATTTCATTTTTAACTCTTCGTCACTTAAATGGCCATCAAGCAGTCTTGTAATAAATAAATGCTTTAGTTGCTCGACTTGACGTTGAAGTTTGCTTTCTAGTTCATTGTTTTGATCTAACATATGATGAATTCGATCGTTGATAAATTCAAACTCATCATTACTTTGCTTCGCAGTAGTAGAATTCCCTTTAAAGGTAGTAACAATGGAATTGTAAAGATCATTAATTGGACGGTAAATATGTCTAGAACCAATCCAAGATAGTAAAAGCGATAAGAATAAAACAATTAAACAGATAGTTAAAGTAAATAACCCAATTGGCGTTGTTTCTTTTTTTAGCGTATTATTTGAAATTACTGAGAGATACAACCAGCCGTTATAATCTGATTTGCGATAGGTTACGGTATAATTCGATTGATCAATAACTGTAGCATATTGTCCCACAGGTTTAATTTGTTTTTCCTTTATTTCAGAAATAAACCGTTCATTAGAAAAGCTTTCACCAATTAATGAGAGGTTATTATGAGCAATAATGCGATAATCATTGTCTAGTATCATTAAGGTTTCTGTTTCAGAGTCTCCGGATAACACTTTAGCTAGATTACAGGTAGGGATACTAACAATTGCAAGCCCGTTTTTTGTACTAAAATTTAAAGGCAGCTTTTTAACTAAGCTAACGTTATAGGTACAACTATCGCGATAAGGACTCTCTTGCATGACAAGGTTGTTATTATCTAAGATCCACATCGAACTAAGTGGTAAATCGAAGTACTGAGCAAATTCTTGGTTAATTTCAGTTGGATTTGTTCGATAGAGGCCACGATTATTAATGACCCAATTACCTTCAAGACTTAAAATTAAGACATCCTCTACACCAGTGTCAAAAGTTTGAAGATGATTAAGCTCTTGTTTAATTTGACGATAAAGTTGGAATTGGATAGCATCCATTGGTTCCTTAATGGTTTCTTTAAAAAATGAAGAGTTAATAAAGTAAGTTAAAGAGTGATCAACAGTTTTTAGAACTTGTTCAACATTGGTGTTAATCTGATAAATACTTTGTGTTTTTTCTTCCATCACTTTTTCATATAAAGCGTTTGATGCCTTTATATAAGAAAAAGACCCTACTAAAATAATAGGTAATGCACTAATAATTGATATAAGAATTATGAGTCTCAGATAAAATTTAGTGGTTCCCTTTTTCATGAGTACCCTCCTTGTCCATGCCATAACAAACGTTTAGAACACAATTATACATGAAAGTATTGTTTGGCAACACCCTAAATTCGACAATTTTTGTAAC
The DNA here is from genome assembly GCF_025377685.1 of Anaerobacillus sp. CMMVII. Taxonomy (NCBI): domain Bacteria; kingdom Bacillati; phylum Bacillota; class Bacilli; order Caryophanales; family Bacillaceae; genus Anaerobacillus; species Anaerobacillus sp. CMMVII. The sequence goes on from NZ_JACEHK010000015.1 coordinate 446,698, forward strand.
CGTTTTCTACTATCCAAATTAAAAAAACTCCGTAAATCATAACAATCATTTGCTTACATTACGTTCATTTCATTAGTTTTTAGGGGAATTATTAGTGATCTGGTAGCGTTTTCACTTAACTGAATTGAGGATTGTAGACGTACCTTCTAACAGTAAGATAAATTTAACATGTACTTAGGGAACAGTAATTTTAATAATGATTTACGTTGGAAGTTAATGGAGAAAAGAAACTAAAAATAAAGCACTGGTTATTGGAGGAGATTTTTTTGACTAATCAACAGAATACTACTACGCAACTTTCACCATTAGAGTGGGCTGAGAAAGCATGTGTATCTTTAATGGAAAGGTATACACCTATGCAGTTACCGCCAGAAAATCGTTGGCATTATCACCAAGGTGTTTACTTATATGGAATGTATAGAGTATGGCAACAAACACAAAAGGAAGAATATTTCGCTTATTTCAAAAAATATGTTGATGATCTAGTCGATGAAGAAGGAAACTTCTATTTCCGTCGTGATGAGTTAGATGCTATTCAACCTGGACTATTACTATTTCCAATTTATGAAGCAACGAAAGGGGAAAAGTATAAAGTTGCAGCTACAAAACTTCGTGACCTATTAAAAACGTTAAATAAAACAACAGAAGGTGGATATTGGCACAAGGATAAATATCCATACCAAATGTGGTTAGATGGGTTATATATGGCTGGTCCTTTCTCGGTTATTTACGGAAAAGTATTTAACGAGCCTGAATTGATAGAATCTGTTTTATACCAAGAGAAATTAATGAGAAATCATACAAAAGACGAAACTACTGGTCTGCTATACCATGCTTGGGATGAAAAAAAGGAACAACCATGGGCGAATCCAGAAACAGGCCGTGCACCAGAGGTTTGGAGCAGATCACTTGGATGGTACGGTATGGCAATTGTAGATATTTTAGAGGAGTTACCAGAAGCACATCCTGCAAGAGAAGAGTTAATCGGCGAATTGAAGCAGTATGTTGACACGCTTGTAAAGTACCAAGACGAAGAAAGCGGATTATGGTATCAAATTGTGGACAAAGGACACTTAGAAGATAACTGGTTAGAATCTTCTGGATCAAGTTTGTTCGTTTACACAATCGCTAAAGCAGTTAATGGAAACTATCTTGACTCTTCTTATTTAGAAGTAGCTAATAAAAGTTATCAAGGATTACTAGATAAAATGATCTCATTTGATGAAGAAAATAGACTTCAGCTAGAAGGAATTTGTATCGGTACTTCTTGTGGAGTATATGATTACTATGTTGCTAGAGAAACATGTGTTAATGATTTACACGGTTTAGGTGCGTTCATGTTAGCGTGTGTTGAAATGAGTAAGTTAAACAAGTAGAGAAAAAGTCACCATAGGGCTTGTAAATTTTAAAAGGTCTAGCCCTATGGTGGTCAACTATTGCTACACGTTAACACTCAATACGAAATGAGGGATAGGGAATGAAAATACAACTCGTGAGAATATCAATGTTCTTAATTTTGTTGTTGATGTTAGTTGGCTGTGGTGGAAACAAACAGGAAGATCACTTTCAAATTTATATCTTTTCTGAATTAAATGACGCTTTTGATGGTCGAGTTAGTAAGGTTTTAGAAAATGTGATTGAGGAAGTTATCCCGAAAGAAGAGTTTGGACTTTACTTATTTCCGAAAGTGGTTGAAAAAATTGTAATTGAAATCGTTACTAAAGGCGGAGATATCTTTATTCTGGAAGAGGATATTGTTATGGCTGCTCTAGATCCGATAGGAGTACACCCTCTCGATTTGCTAATTGAAAGTAACGATAAGATCCAAAGGGTTGAAGAATACATGTTTCATAATGACGAAACCGGAGCAATGTCGGTGTATGCAGTTCCGATCCCAAGTAACTCATTACTTTTTAAAGATATAGCTAATCCATTACCAAATCAATATGTGGCATTAATTCCTCATTATAGTGATGATAAAGAGCTTGCAGTCAAATTACTTGCGCATCTCTTAGCAAACTGAGTGAATTTCATATACCTTACTCGAGCTATATCCAACTGCATATAGACCTTGATAGCAAAAATAAGGAATTATGAAATTCATCAAACTAAATATCAGATGAATAGAGGGTTATGAATATGAAACGATTTGTGATTTGTGGTCTAAGCAATCGAGCAATCAAGATGTTCATCGGACCAATGTTGGAGAAATTTTCAAGTCAAAATGAAATAGTGGGACTTTTGGACATCGATCCACAAAGATTTCTTGCTGTTAAAGAAGAGTTTCCACAGTTGCAGTCTGTTCCTACCTATGCGCCGGATCAAGTTGAAATGATGGTGCAAGAAACAAGACCAAACTCAATGATTGTTGCTGGTAGAGATGATACCCATATTGCCTATATCTTACAAGGATTAGAGCATGATTTAGAGGTCATTACCGAAAAACCTATGGTGACAAATGCAAGGGATGCTCAAAGGGTAATTGATGCAGAAACAAACAGTAAAGGGAAAGTAGTCGTAACGTTTAATTACCGCTACGGAGCTCAACATCGAAAGATTAAGGAAATGATATTAGAAGGCAAGATTGGTAGAGTTACTTCTGTTGATTTAAATTGGTATATTGACACATACCATGGTGCTAGTTATTTTAAACGCTGGAATCGAGTAAGGGAACTTTCAGGTGGTCTATCAGTACACAAATCAACACATCATTTTGATCTAGTTAATTGGTGGATTGATCAATTACCAGAAGAAGTATTTGCTTATGGTGCCCTCAATTATTATGGACAGGGAGCTGAATTAAATCCTTCTAAACAAGACAGTCGTTTTTGTGGAACATGCACTGAAAAGATCGACTGCCAATACTATATGCGTTGGACAAACCGTAGCGAAGAAACAGCAGTAAGCGATGATCATATTAAGGCACCTTTAGATTTAGGGGCAAAATATACAGATTATCGTCCAGATGCTTGTATCTTTGATAAAGAAATTGAGATAGAGGATACGTATGTCGCAACTGTCAAGTACGACAAAGGTGCTTTACTAAGCTATTCGATCAACTTTTCTGTTCCTTATGAAGGCTATCGCCTAGCGATTAATGGGACGAAGGGCCGTATTGAAACGACAGAATTTCACGAACCGAGTCGTATTCCATTCCCGTTTCCAGAGCAACAAACGGTTGATTACTTTCCGCTCTTTGGCTCAAAAGAAGTAATCCATGTTGTTCAGAACAAAGGTGGCCATGGTGGGGGCGATCCATTACTTCTTGAGGATTTATTCCTTGGAGTTGATCCACGACGGAATTATGAGATTTTAGCAGGTGCTAAAGCAGGAGCGTATTCGATTGCTGTTGGTGAGGCTTTGTGGAAATCATCACAAGAAAATCGACAAATTAAAATTAGCGAGTTATTAGAGAGTGAAAAAACATCGGTTCTTTAGTGACGATGATTCGGAGGGGCATATGGAACAAATAAAACTGTTCTTGGCTGGAGATTCAACAATGTCTAATTACCAGAACGATGTAGCTCCTCGGGCTGGTTGGGGGCAAGTATTATCTAGTTATTTTAGGAATGAAATTACCATTATTAATGCAGCTTCATCAGGGCGAAGTTCTAAAAGTTTTATTGATGAAAAAAGGTTAGAAAAAATAGCTCAAGAAATTGGTAAAGGTGATTATCTGCTCATTCAATTTGGTCATAATGACCAAAAGCCTGACGTAGAAAGGCATACTAAACCCTTTAGTACGTATAAAACATATTTGCGTCAATATATCGATGTAGCAAATGAAAACCAAGCGACCCCGGTTTTAATTACTCCAGTTCAGCGAAGAACTTTTGACGAAAACGGTGAACTTGTAGACTCACACGGTGAGTATCCAACTGCAATGAAAGAACTAGCAGAAGAGTGCAATGTTCCTGTTATTGATTTGGGTGCAAAGAGTAAGAGTTTACTTGAAGAACTAGGTGCTGAAAAGGCAAAACAATTATTTCTTTGGTATAAGCCTGGTGAAGAAGCAAATTATCCTGAAGGTGTTCAAGATGATACACATTTTTCGGAATACGGAGCAACTCTAATAGCAGGACTAGTAATTGCTGAACTAAAAGCTTTAAATCTTTCATTACGTAATTATCTAAGGTGATGGAAGTAATACTGGAGGTTTTAGAAAATGACATCAACAAGTAAGCAGTCATCTAAAGTTACGGTGCTGCTACCAGACATACCAAAGCGTGAGTTTTTGCTTACTGATTTTGGTGCAGTTGGAGATGGCCAATTTGTATGTACGAGTGCATTTCAGGAGGCAATTGAAGCGTGTTCAAAGGCTGGTGGTGGAAAAGTAATCGTACCACCTGGCATTTGGTTAACCGGCCCTATTGCCTTAAAGAGTAAGCTTAATCTTCATTTGGAAAAAGGAGCATTACTGCTGTTTAGTCGAAATTTTGATGATTATCCTCTTATTCTTTCAAGCTTTGAGGGTGAAGAGATCGTTCGTTGCAAATCGCCACTTGATGGTGAAAACTTAGACCACGTTGCAATCACTGGTGAAGGAGTCATTGATGGATCTGGTGACGCTTGGCGACCTGTAAAGAAATTCAAAATGACAGAGATCCAGTGGAATAAATTAATTGAAAGAGGCGGAATCGTAGATCACAGTGGAAAAGAAGTCATTTGGTGGCCTACAGAAGCAGCAATGCGAGGTCGACAGCGTTATGCAGAGTTACGTGCACAGAAAACGGATAAAGTTGAGGATTTCCTTGCAATCCGTGACTTTCTAAGACCAAATCTTTTAAGTTTAAGAAAATGCAAACATATTTTATTGGATGGTCCAACATTTCAAAACTCACCTGCATGGAATCTCCATCCTTGGATTTGTGAGCATGTGACGGTTAGAAATGTAACTGTTAGAAATCCTTGGTTTGGGCAAAATGGTGATGGCTTAGATTTAGAGTCTTGTCGCTATGCACTAGTTGAAAACAGTATTTTTGATGTTGGCGATGATGCGATTTGTATTAAGTCAGGTAAAGATGAAGCAGGTCGTAAGTTAGGTATACCTTGTGAGGATATTGAAATTCGTGGGTGCCAAGTTTATAGTGGCCATGGTGGCTTTGTAATTGGCAGCGAAATGTCAGGTGGAGCCCGAAATATCAGCGTTTCTGACTGTAGCTTTTTTGGAACTGATGTTGGTTTACGATTTAAAAGCACACGCGGTCGCGGAGGTTTAATTGAAAACATTACGATAGATAATATTCGAATGAATAATATCGCTAAAGAGGCTATCGTTTTCCATATGTTCTATGAAATTTCAGATGAGGATATTGCGGCAACACAAGTACCAGTTTCAGATGAGACACCAATTTTTAGGAATATAAGCATAAACAATGTAGCTTGTACAGGCTCAGGTACTGCTCTTTTATTAAAAGGACTTCCGGAAATGCCGCTTGAAAAATTAGTGTTTGAAAATATTACGGCAAAATCAACCAAAGGTATCATTGGTTCGCACTGTAAAAATGTACACTTTTCGAACATAATGCTTGAAACAGAAGAAGGACCTTTATTTACATTTGAAAATTTTGAGGAAATGACCTATTAAGGCTCTTTTCGTATTGATTAGAAAAGATTTCCCTAGACCTTGATATATCTTGTTATTGCTAGCTGTTTAAAAAACGACAAACTATCATTTTAAAAAAACAACTTACTTTATCTTAGGAGGCAATTATCTTGGAAATTAGACATTGTACACATCCAAAACATGCAAAACATTATACAACAGAGGAACTTCGTGAAGAGTTTTTAATTGAGAAATTATTTGTTACTGGCGAAATAAAGATGGTTTATAGCCATGAAGATCGTGTAGTTATCGGTGGAGTTGTTCCGACTACTGAATTAAAACTTGAAGCTCATCCAACTTGGAATACAGAATATTTCTTAGAGCGTCGTGAGATTGGAATTATTAATATCGGTCCTCAAGGAATCGTTAAAATTGATGGTGAGGAGTTTACAGTAAATACAAAAGACTGCTTATACATCGGGCTTTGTAAGCAAGATGTAACATTCCATAGTGTAGACACAAACAATCCAGCTCGTTTTTACTTTGTTTCTGCATTAGCACACAAAGAGTATCCAACAAGAAAGCTTGCGATTGATGAAGCAACGCCTGTTAATTTAGGAGACGATAGCCAATCAAACAAGCGAACGATTTATAAGTATTTACACGGAGAAGGTATTCAAACGTGTCAGTTAATGATGGGGATGACTATATTAGCTCCAAACAATATGTGGAATACTATGCCAGCGCATGTTCATGACCGTCGTAATGAAGTGTATTTATATTTTGATTTGAATGAGGAAAATCGCGTGATGCATTTTATGGGTGAACCTAGTGAAACACGTCACCTTGTTGTTGCCAATGAGCAAGCAGTGATTTCACCTAGCTGGTCAATTCATTCTGGTGTTGGAACAGGTAACTATACATTTATTTGGGCAATGGCAGGAGAAAATTACACGTTCACTGATATGGACTTTGTTGATATGAAGGATTTAAAATAATAAAATTTTGAATGATGAGTAGGAGGAAGATCATGTCAGGCATGTTTTCATTAGAGGGCAAAACAGCATTGGTTACTGGTGCTAGAACGGGTATTGGTCAAGCGATTGCAGTAGGTTTAGCTGAGGCTGGAGCTAACATTGTTTTATTAGGACATCAGAATAATATGCAAGAAACAGAACAAATGATTGAAAGTATTGGAAAAGACTATAAAACAGTTATTATAGACTTATCTAACACATCAGAATTACCTTCAAAATGCGATGAAGTTATTTCGGAAATTGGCCATGTTGATATATTAGTAAACAATGCAGGGATTATTCGCCGCGAGCCAGCGATTGATCATTCATTGGAGAACTGGCAAGCCGTTATTGATACAAATCTAAACGCGGCATTTATTGTTACGCAAAAGTTTGCGAAGTCAATGTTAGAGAATGGCGCTGGTAAAATCATCAATATTGCTTCACTTTTATCTTTCCAAGGTGGAATTACCGTTCCAGGCTATGCTGCAAGTAAACATGGTATTACTGGCCTTACAAAAGCATTAGCAAATGAGTGGGCTAGTAAAGGGATTCAAGTAAACGCAATCGCACCTGGTTATATTGAAACAAATAATACAGAAGCACTTAGAAATGATGAGGAACGTAATAAATCGATCCTAGGTAGAATTCCAGCAGGTAGCTGGGGGACTCCTAGTGACCTAGTAGGTGCGGCAGTATTTTTAGCATCTCCTGCCTCAAATTATGTCAATGGACATGTATTAGTTGTAGATGGCGGATGGATGGCAAGATAGTTTCAACACAGGGCAAAGCATAAATAATAGGATCCTCTTAGAGGATCCTTCATCTTAAAGGGTTTTTCATACCTGTAACAGGAGGAACAAAAATGGATGTAGTTACAATTGGTGAAACAATGGTTTTGTTTACGCCAGAAGGGTCACCTTTAATGAGATATGCCCATACTTATTCACGAAAATTCGGTGGTGCTGAAACAAACGTAGCGATTGGTATAACAAGATTAGGCCATAAAGCAGGATGGATTAGTAAAGTGGGAAATGATGAGTTCGGCAAGGCAATGGTTTCTTTTGTTCGTGGAGAAGGTGTTGAGGTTAGTCAAGTAAAAACTGATCTGCAAGCACCTACAGGGCTTTACTTTAAAGAGGTAAGAAGCGGGGACAATGTTCGTGTTGAGTACTATCGCAAAGGATCTGCTGCAAGCAAACTAGAACCAAGTGATTTAAACGAAGAGTATATTGCTCAGGCGAAATATCTTCATATCACCGGTATTACACCAGCACTTAGTGACAGTTGCTATGAAACAGTTATGAAAGCGATTGCTATCGCAAAAGATAATGGAGTAAAGATCATCTTTGATCCAAACTTAAGAAGGAAGCTTTGGAGTGAAGATAAAGCACGCAAGGTTTTATTAGAAATTACTGCTCTAGCAGATATCATATTACCTGGTGTAGAAGAAGGTAACTTTATGTTTGGTGAAAGCGATCCAACTAAGTTAGGGCAACTATTTTTAGAACATGGTGCGGAGTTAGTCATTTTAAAAGTTGGAGCTAAAGGAGCTTATTACTTTACGGAAAGCTCTTCTCAATTAGTAGCAGGTTTTCCAGTTAAAACTGTAATCGATCCTGTAGGAGCTGGTGATGGCTTTGCCGCAGGTGTCATCTCAGGACTTTTAGATGGCCTATCAACAGAGCGAGCTGTTGAAAGAGGGAATGCCGTTGGTGCGATGGCTACTCAAGTTCATGGCGATTTTGAAGGGTTACCGGATCGCGAGGAAATCGATCGCTTTATTAACAGTAGCGATTCTGAAGATATCAATAGATAAGGTTGTTTTTAAACCTAAATTTATTGAAAAATTCTTTAGATGGAGGCCCACCCAATAAATTTAGTAAGAAAAGAGCAATACTTACTAAATAAGTAGTGAAAATCTATTATGTATGTGTAAAAATCCAGGTTTTGGAATTTCCGCGAAAGCAATAAACTTGCGAAAACAGTCTTCAATTATACCGTATAGGGGTTTGCATCAAGTTTGGCAGCCCCTTATCTAACTTATACTTGGCTAAGTAAGGCAAGTCGTGTATTAATGCAATACTTAAAGTCTGTAAATAGCAACAAAGTTTACGAAAGAAATATAGATAAAAAAGTAGGACTTATCTTAGGGCATCAAATAGAACTAAAAAAAAAGATCGGAATGTTGACTTTTAGGAATTGACAACGTTGTTAAAACTCAGTAAAATGAAAATAACAACGTTGTTATTAATATACGAGTGCAGTGTAGACTGGTACTACTAGGTTTTAATATTTTGAGGAGGGTCAACATGAAAGCAGATAATATATTAGTTTATAAAAATGATAATGTCGTAGTTGCGTTAAAAGATTTATCAGAGGGCGAGGTAATCGTTGTTAGTGGTCAAGAGATCACTTTAAAAACGGATGCGCCATTTGGACATAAAATTGCAATTCAACCAATTGAAAAAGGTGAAAATATCATTAAGTATGGTTATCCAATTGGTCATGCAAAAGAAACGATTGCTGTTGGCGAATGGGTTCATACTCACAACACAAAAACGAATTTATCAGGAACATTAGAGTATTCATATGCTCCTGTTGAACCAGTACAATTGCCTGTACCAGCCGTAGAAAAAACCTTTAATGGTTATGTACGAGACAATGGCGAAGTAGGAATTCGTAATGAAGTTTGGATCATTAATACAGTAGGTTGTATAAATAAAACATGTGAAATCATTGCAAAAATGGCGAATGACCAATTCAAGGATCAAGGAATTGATGGAGTCTTCCATTATCCACATCTCTTCGGATGTTCTCAGTTAGGCGATGACCTTCTAAATACTCAAAAAATCTTAAGTAACTTAGTTAACCACCCGAATGCTGCAGCTGTCCTTGTTCTTGGACTAGGTTGTGAGAATAACTATGTATCAGAATTTAAAAAAGTTATTGGTGAATATGACGAAGATCGTGTTAAATTCATGATTGTTCAAGAAGTTGGCGATGAAATCTCTGAGTCATTAGAGATAATGGAAGAATTAGTAGAGTACGCATCAAAATTTAAGAAACAACCAGTTCCAGTTTCTAAGTTAAAAGTTGGATTAAAATGTGGTGGTTCAGACGCTTTCTCTGGAATTACAGCTAACCCTCTAGTTGGAGCATTCTCTGATATCCTCATTTCTCACGGTGGAACATCAGTACTAACAGAAGTACCAGAAATGTTTGGTGCAGAAACGATCCTAATGGAACGTGCAAAAGATGAAAATACATTTACGAAAACTGTGAATCTAGTAAATGATTTTAAAGAGTACTTTATCAAGCATGATCAAGTAGTATATGAGAATCCGTCACCTGGAAATAAAGCTGGGGGAATTACTACATTAGAAGAAAAATCACTTGGTTGTGTACAAAAAGGTGGTTATTCAACAGTAGTTGACGTTTTGGCATATGGTGATCGCTTAAAAGAACCAGGACTAAATTTATTAGAAGGACCAGGAAATGACTTGGTGGCAGTAACTGCTCTTGCGGCAGCGGGTGCTCATATTGTTTTATTTACAACTGGCCGCGGTACACCATTTGGCGGTCCAGTTCCAACAGTTAAGCTTTCGACAAATACACCACTTTATGATAAAAAGAGAAATTGGATCGACTTTAACGCTGGTGAGCTTCTAAACGGCAAGCCAATGGATGAGCTTGCGAATGAATTATTCGAGTACGTTGTTGATTTAGCATCTGGTGACGTTTTGACACACAATGAAAAACACGGCTTTAAGGAAATCTCAATATTTAAAGATGGCGTTATTCTATAACAGTAAGCTTTATGATAATAAAGGAGCGATTACACATGGAAAAGTTAAATAAAAACATAAATAGAGAAGAACTTCCAGAACATGTTAGCTTTGTAACTCAAGAAAACTTACCTGAAAAGGTCATTCAATTTGGTGAAGGAAACTTCTTACGAGCTTTTGTAAATTGGATGATCCATGAAATGAACAAGCAAGGCTTGTTTAACGGTAAAGTAGCAGTAGTTCAACCAATTGAGCAAGGCTTAATCCCGATGATAAATGATCAAGATGGTTTATATACAGTTGTCTTAAGAGGTATTGAAAATGGGCAAGTAGTTGAAAAAAATGAAGTTGTTTCATGTATCTCTAGAGGAATTAATCCATATACAGATTGGTCAGAGCTATTAACATTAGCGGCATCAAAAGATATTAAATTCGTTATTTCAAACACAACTGAAGCTGGAATTGCTTATTTAGAAGAAGAATATGTACAAGGAAAAACTCCTACATCATTTCCAGCAAAATTAACAGCTTTACTTTATCATCGTTACATGGAGTTTAATGGAAGTCCAGAAGCTGGTCTTGTGATGATCCCTTGCGAATTAATTGAAGAAAACGGTAAAAAACTTAAAGAGATCGTTTTAAAGTTAGCGGCAGAGTGGAAGTTTCCAGCTGAATTTACAGAATGGGTAGAAAATCATAATCATTTCTGTAGCACATTAGTAGACCGTATTGTTACTGGTTATCCAAGAGATGCAGTCGAAGAGTTCCGTCAGTTACTAGGTTATGAAGATAATCTAATTACAGTTGGGGAACCATTCCACCTTTGGGCGATTGACGCACCAAAAGAAGTTGCAGAACTAATTCCATTTGATAAAGCAGGTTTAAATGTGAAATGGGGCGATATTACGCCGTTTAGAAACGTTAAGGTTCGCTTGTTAAATGGTCCACACACAATGATGTCTTCCGTTTGTTATTTAGCAGGAGCAGATACAGTACAACAAGTAATGGAAGATGATACATTAAGCAAGTTTATTAAAGAAGCAATGTTAAATGAAATTTATCCAACAGTTGCGATTGAAGATGCGGAAAAGAGACATTTTGTTGAGTCAGTAACAGAACGCTTTTTAAATCCTTATAATAAACATTACTTAAAGGATATTGCCTTAAGCTCTGTTTATAAATTCAAGTCTCGTTTAATCCCTTCATTATTAGATTATGTAGCTCAAAAGAATGCATTGCCACAAACAATCACGTTTGCTTTAGCAGGTTTATTAGCATTTAACCGTCCAGTAAGAGCTGAAGGAAATGACTTAGTTGGTAAACGTGGCGATACTGAGTATGCAATCCGTGATAACCAAGAGGCTATAAAAGCGTTAAATGAAGCTTGGTCTAAGTATGACGGTACAACTGAAGCTGTTACTGCTCTAGTAACAGAGGTATTAGGAAATACTGAGGTATGGGGTCAAGACTTAAATGAAGTTCAAGACTTAAAGCCAACAGTGGCTAAGTACCTACAAGACATTTTAGATCAAGGCATGAAGGCAACTGTAGAAAATCTAGTAAATGAAGTAACAGCTGTTTAATAAAAATGAACTGGTAGGTGGGGAAGTTTTTCTCCACCTATAAGACTGATATTCATGATTTCGATCGATATTACGCTACATCTTGTTGAGATCAATTTGGTGTAATACCTGTGTGGTAAAACTAAGATATATCCAATTTAAATAATTATATTAGAGCCCTTTATGGAGGTAAACATGAATTTACTTAATCAAATCCAAGATAGTGGTATTGTTGCCGTTATCCGCGGTGCAAATAAGGACAACATAATTCCTATTGCCAAAGCTTTAAGTGCTGGTGGAGTGAAGGCATTAGAATTAACGGTTGAAACACCTAAAATTTTATCTTTAGTAGAAATGGTGGCCGATGAACTTAAAGAAGATGCGATTGTCGGAGTTGGAACAGTACTTGATCCTGAGACGGCAAGAGCAGCCATCATGTCTGGTGCAAAATTTGTATTTTCACCGGTGGTTAATATTGAAACGATTAAAATGACAAAAAGATACGGTGTTCTAAGTGTGCCGGGTGCACTCACTCCAACTGAAATTCTGACGGCATATGAAAATGGTGCTGATTTAATAAAAGTTTTTCCAGCTAACATTGTTGGACCAGGGTACTTCAAGGATATTCATGGCCCAATGCCGCATATCCCATTAATGCCAACCGGTGGTATTAATGTCTCAAATGTTGGATCTTATATTAAAGCCGGAGCAGTAGCGGCAGGCGTTGGAAGTACACTTGTAAATACAAAGGCAGTAATTGACGAAACTTACTTAACAAACTTAACAGAACTTGCACGTCAATTTGTTAGAGAAGTACAGGTAGCTAGAGAGCAATAAAAATTAAGGAGGCAACTTCATGAAGCCGTTTATAAATGAAGATTTTATTTTACCAACAGAGGCATCGAGAATTTTATACCATGACTACGCAAAGCAAATGCCAATTTATGATTATCATTGTCACTTAAGCCCAAAGGAAATTGCAGAAAATAAATCATTTAAAAATATTTCAGAAATATGGCTTTCGGGTGACCATTATAAATGGAGAGCAATGAGAAGCTTAGGGATAGAAGAGGAATTGATTTCTGGTAATGGTTCTGACTATGATAAGTTCCAACGTTGGGCGAAAGCTGTACCAAATACGATTGGAAACCCGCTTTATCATTGGACTCATTTAGAATTAAAGCGTTATTTCAATACAGATTTATTACTAAGTGAAGATACAAGTGAGGAACTTTGGAATCACTGTAATGAGTTACTACAATCACCAGACTTTACTGCTCGAAAAATTATTGAAAGATCTAATGTAAAAGTTATCTGTACAACAGATGACCCTATAGACAACCTAGAATACCACAAAGTGATTAAAGAAGATGCAAACTTTGAAACAAAGGTGCTACCAACATTCCGCCCAGATAAAGCAGTTGAAATTGCAAGACCAGACTTTAATTCTTATGTGGATCAGCTTTCTGAAGTTACTGAAATTGAAATCAACACATTTGAGAATTTGTTAGCTGCAATTGATAATCGTGCACATTATTTTCATGAGTTGGGTTGTAGAGTTTCTGACCATGGTATTCAAACATTACCGTTTGAACAGTGTACTTTAGAGGAAGCGGCAGCCATTTTCCAAAAGGCGAGAACAGGTCTTTCAATCTCTGAATTAGAGGAAATGAAATACAAAACCTATACATTGTTGTTTCTTGGTAGACTTTATCATTCATTAGATTGGGCTATGCAATTACACATTGGCGCAATTCGTAATAACAATGAGAGAATGTTTTCTAAATTAGGGCCTGATACGGGGTTTGACTCTATTCATGACTTTTCATTAGCGAAACAATTAAATGGTTTCTTAAATGAATTAGACAAGGCTGACGAACTGCCAAAAACAATCATTTATACGTTAAACCCTGTTCACAACTACGTAATTGCAACTGCTTGCGGTAACTTCCAAAGTGGTGCAGGTAAGGGGAAAATTCAATTTGGATCTGGTTGGTGGTTTGTTGATCAAAAAGAAGGCATGCTAAACCAAATGACAGACCTGGCAAATCTAGGGTTACTTAGTACTTTTGTAGGGATGCTTACCGATTCAAGAAGTTTCCTCTCCTACACAAGACATGAATACTTCAGAAGAGTACTTTGCCAATTAATTGGTGGTTGGGTTGAAAACGGCGAAGCTCCAGCTGACTATAAGTTACTAGGTTCAATGGTTCAAGACATTTGTTATAACAATGCAAACCAGTATTTTCAAATTAAATAATCAATAACAAAGAGTAAATAAGATACTGTTCTCGTAATATTTGTTGCTTTTAGGTTGGGACAAATTTATTTGTCCCAATGGCTTATTTAAAAACTTCACGCAAGCGTGAAGAACCAAGTATTCGCTTGGTTACGACCTAAAAGCTAATAGCTGCAATTTTAGAAAAGAGCGTAATAAGAAGAATGTCTCTAGTTGAGTCATTCTTTTTGCTTATAAAAATGCCCTAGGTGATGTCTAAGTAAGCTCCATGTAGATAGAGTATTGCTAATAGCTGGAGCTGACCAAAGCGATTGCTTGACTCTTCAGGTCTGTATCAATATAGGTTGACATAGAAAATATAAATCAAGTATAATTATCTTGGTATCAAGATAATAAAAATAAAGGTATGATTATAATGAATCTAGAAGAAAATAATGTTTCATTAAAACTGTTTATTGTACTTTCAAGGGCAACTAGAGCTATTCACGACCTAGTAGAAGAGGATATCAGAACTTACGGACTTAATCCGACTGAATTTGCGGTCTTAGAATTGTTATATCATAAAGGTGATCAACCAATTCAGCAAATCGGCAAGAAGGTTCTTTTATCTAGTGGCAGTATAACTTATGTGGTCGACAAATTAGAAAAAAAGAATCTTTTGGTTAGGAAATCGTGTCCAAAAGATCGTCGTGTTACCTATGCGGTTATTACAGAAAATGGTACCGGACTAATGGATGATATTTTTCCTCGACATAAAGAGGCAATTGAGCTAATTTTTAGTGGGCTATCAGCTGATGAGAAGTCTGTTCTGATCGAACTCTTAAAAAAATTAGGCTACCACGCTAGATCGTAGTAGGAGAGCAAAGGTTCTTGGATCATTTCCAAGAATTTTTTTTGTAAAAGGCTGATTTCGTAAAGTTTGTTGCTTTCGTAAAAATCCCAGAAGCCGGATTTTTACACATTTATATTAAGATATCATTATTTATTTAGTAAGCATTGCTCATTTCTTACGAATTCTACTGGAGATTTCTTCATCTAAGGTGGTTTTTTCAATTATTTTAGGTTAAAAAGCCACAATGTTTACGAAAAGAGCTTTGTAAAAAAAGATATCTGATTAAGGGTATTAAGTTAGAAAGTGACCGGGAATCTGAAAAATTTTTTATAAATGTGATACATAACTAGAAAATGATGGTAAAATTAACATGATATTCAGAATTTTGAGTTTTATAAAGGCTCTTTTCGTCTACATTTTTTTTATTAATATTGAGAAGGAAAACATCTTTCATCATTAATAATTTGCTTATTTAGAAAAGATGTTTCAGGTTTATACTACTATCAAAGCAAGAAGCTATGGAAAACAGCCAAGTAAAAATTTAGAAAGGTGGATCAAAACTGTGCCACAAGTAATTATCCATAAGGTATTAACGAATGACCGTCAAAGAAATGGGAGATTAGCTGAAGCTGTTCGTAAAGTTGTTCTTGATGTCTTAGAAATCGATGAAACTTATGGTCAAGTAATTATTTATGAAGCACCTATGTATGACAGGAGTAACCATGAAAACGGGAAGTTAAACTTCGTTTTCGTAGAAATCACTATGTTAACAGGGAGATCAAAGGAGGCAAAACAGTTATTAGTCCAGAGAATCATAGAGCAAATTGAAAAGATTGAGGGAGTATCGAAAGCAGAAATTAATTGTGTCATCCATGAGATTGAGTCGGAAAATTATATAAAAGGTATGAGGGTAAGTACATAGAGAAGCTAACTCAAAGGTATTGTTCTTAAGAGGATATCTTTGAGTTAGCTTTTTTCTTATTGGTTCTTTTCATAAATATGTTGCTTAAATTGCTTGCAATCCCACTATCCTGTCGTAAGGAGGAAAAGATGCCCTGAGACCTTAATGTTTCAGGTTAATAACGATCCAATTTAAATACAATGCCAAAACAGCCTTCCTAAAAGTTACATGAAGGGTAAGCTTAGCTAGCCTAAACCTATCCTGGATTCAATACTAGCTCTTCTTAGTTAAATACTTATCTTTAACAAATTGCAAAGCATCTTCTTTTGTTAAGATCTCCTTGTTTAAATAAGAAGATTCAATTTCAAGTAAGATTTCCGTGTAAATAGGTCCAGCTTTGATATTCAAAGCCATTAAGTCGGTTCCATTAATAAGCCTTGGTAAAGAAACTCTCGTCATTAGATAAGCTTTAATTACTACTAACAATTCTTCTGGCAATTCTTTCAGGATGGAATAACAGATGATAGCATCTGTTTGGTATTTCCTCAATAATAAATGAATATCACCTAAATTGAATTTAGTAGAAATGTTCAGATCTTCAGAAACTAATTGGGTAATTTCATTTAGGATTTGCAATTGTTCATTATTCAGAGCTAATTCTCTTACCTCTTCAAGGCCTTTAGGTTTGTAATAAAATAAAATAGCTAAATAACAAATCCAATTCTGCTTTGTAGCGCAACTTTCGATTTGTGTTGAGAGTGTGACCTCATCAAAAAAGGATTTAAACTTCTTTAATAAGGTGACTGTTTGCTCATTACAACTGTTAGGCCCAACTAAGTAGTTAAGCACCCCTAATTCCTTTAAGCGGACAAGAGATTCTACTGGATGCTCTTCCATTAGTAATCTGCTCAATTCATGCCCAATTCTTGGCTTTGAAGTGGACGCAATTTTATCAACGGATATATGAGCTATTTCAATTGTTTGCTTGTCCATTTTAAATCCAAAGCGTTGTTCAAAACGAACAGCACGGAGTATTCTAGTCGGATCTTCAACAAAACTAAGATTATACAAAATCTTAATTTTTTTATTTTTAATATCGTGGTAGCCATGAAAAAAATCAATTAATTTACCAAAATAGTTGTTATTAATTTGTAGAGCCATTGCATTGATTGTAAAGTCTCTACGGAAAAGGTCTTCTCGTAAGCTTGACATTTCTACAGTTGGTAAAGCAGCTGGATAATCATAATATTCCGTACGTGCAGATGTAATGTCGATCTTTAACCCAGAGGGATGTTTCCAGGTAGCTGTACCAAATTTTTCATGAACTCGAACACTGCCCCCTATGGAAGTCGCTAATAATTTAGCAAAAGAAATACCGTCCCCTTTTACGACTATATCTATATCTTCATTTTTTCGACCTATGACTAAATCACGGACAATACCACCAATCATATATGCAGGATAATCTAATTGATCAGCCTTTTCCCCAATATCTCTTAAAAGATCTAGTAGCTGAGATGGCAATAACTTCTTCATCCTACCTAATAAGGAAATTTTAATCGGTGATTTTTTATTGATAACTTGACCAACCTTAATTTTTTCACCATGAAGCGCTTCGATAACGTTTGTTCTAGAGATAATCCCAACAATCTGATTGTTATCAATGACGGGAAGTCTTCCAACATTTTTTTCAATCATTAGATTTTGTACTTCTTCTATTGAGAGTCCAGAAGGAATGGTTGTAGGGTCTGTACTCATATATCCTTTTACTGGAGCATGACCGAGACCGTGGTGTTTTGCTTTATCGATATCTCTTCTTGAGATAATACCTACAAGATTCCCATTTTCCAGTACTGGAAACCCAGTATGTCCATAACGAAGCATCATTTTAGCAGCTTCTTCAATTGATGTTGCAGGAGATATAACTTTAACAGGACTTGACATAATATCTTTGCAGTTAAAGATGGCTTAACTAATTCAGGAATATGTTTTGTTACAGTGGCTAAAATTTCTTGAAAGTTTCCGTCTTTAATCATTGCTGAGGCAGCCTTCTGGTGTCCTCCCCCACCTAGTCGTTGGATAATTGGTAACACATCAATGCGATCAGATGTTGAACGTCCAACTATAAACGTTCGTTTCCCCATTTCTACAACAAAGATTAATGCATCTGTTCCTGTCATTTCTAAAGCCTTTCTAGCAAGAAGTGCTAAGCCACCTGTGTAATCTTTCTGCTGGTGATACGCGACAAGAATATCAACACCTTGAAAAAAATGCTCTTCACTCTGTTGAATCAATGAATAAAGCAGTTGTTGTTCCTCTTCCTGAAGTGGTGATACTGAAAATTTGGCAACAAGTTGCAGGTTAGCCCCACATTCTAATAGGTAGCTACCTACTTTTAAATCCCTTGGGGTCGTGTTTAAGTATGTAAAGGAACCAGTGTCAGTATAAAGACCGAGTGCAAAAATAGTAGCCTCAAATGAAGAAATTGGTATTTGCTTATTTTGAAGCTTTTCAACTAACAAAGTAATTGTAGCGCCCACCTGTTCGACGAGGCTTACTTTTGAAGAAACGTTACTACTATTTGGTTGATGATGGTCGTAGACAATAAACTCGACTTCTTCCTTATTAATATAGTTACTGACTTCTCCAATTCTTTGTAAGGAAGCAATGTCAACCAAAATAACTTCTGTCACAGTGTTCCAGGCAATTTGATTAGGATAATATAAATTAAAGGAATCTCTGTAGATTGCTAAAAAACGTTGGACCGATTTTCCTTGTTTTGTAGGTAATACTAGTTTTGCTTTTGGATAAAGTTTTTTTGCGGCGATCATAGAAGCAAATCCGTCAAAGTCTAAATTAATGTGCGATAAGATTACTTGCAAAAGCCCAAACCCCCAGTTTCCTGCTTAAAATACGATTTTATTAACGTAAGTTTACCAAATTGTAGAAAAAAATGGTAGCAATGCTGATTACTTTGAATGAGTTTTAATATTTGGCTGTTTTCGAAAATTTTGTTGCTTTTAGGTTGTATTTTGAGATTAAATAAGCTTTTTTAGGAAAAATTTACTTGCCCCAAAGGCTTATTAAATCTCAAAAGCTTTACGCCAAGCGTGAAGAACCAAGCATTCTCTTGATTACGACTTATAAGCTAATCGCAACAATCTTTTAGAAGAGATCGTAATATTTAAAGTCATATGTTACGAAAATAGTTTATTTAAGACTTTGTGACTGTTCTCACTGAAACAAATTAACAAACTGGTGTATTGTAAGGGTGTAAAATGATGAAACAATAAATCTACCTAAGAAAAGAGGCATACACATGAACGTTATTAATTACCCGAGCCTTTATGAAACACCTGTTTCAAAAAGAATGCTTCTCGAATTTGAACAGGGGATTGTCATGAACTTGCAATTGAAACAAGGAGAAAAAATTCCTCGTCACTTGGCTCCCTGCGAGGCAATTATTATCGTAAATGAGGGGGAAGTTTATTTCCGTAGCGGTGATAAAGAAGAAATACTAAAACCTGGTATTTTAGGGAAATTTGAAGTTGAAGATGATCACGAGTTTGAGGCCATTGAGAACTCAAGTATCGTCATCGTAAAAGTGAATGGAAAACCGAAGCAATAGAAAAAACTCCCAAATTGGGAGTTTTTTTATACTTTCCTTATTTGAATGTACTAATCATTAGTAACGATAAAATCAACGTTATGAACATAAATGCTGGTGCTGGGAGAGCTCCGGTTAGCAAAAAGCTAATTGTTAATAAACAACCACCTGCTGTAATAGGCAATCCAACAAAATACCCATGGTATTCTGATACATTGAATCTTGCTAATCGAATTGCTCCACAGGCAATAAAGATAATCGTAAAATAGCTCCAGGTGTACCAAAGTCATATAGTATGGCAGAATACAACAGTAAGGCAGGGGCAACACCGAATGAAATTAGATCACACAGTGAATCAAGTTGTTTCCCTAAATCAGAAGTAATATTGAGCTTCCTTGCGACTATACCATCAAAACGATCAAATACTGCAGCTAAACAATAAATAATAAACTAGTGTATAATTGCCCTTGTAGTACGAATATTATTGCAAAAGCTCCTAACCCTAAATTTAAGATGGTTAAAAGGTTAGCTGCTTGACTTCTCATTTTTTTAATTGTTTGATCAAGATGTTGAAGGATAAACAAAAACATCACTCCTTGTGATAAACTACCCATATGAGATAGAATATAAGCATTTTTTACTTTAAAAAATAATGGTATCATATTTATTATAAAGGTAGTAAACAATTATTGACAGACTTTTTTTTGTTTTAAACCATTAAAGTTATAAAATACCTATGAAAATAGCCGGTTAGTGCTTAAGGACATGGAGGAAAGCAAATTGAAAAAAGCAATTTATCAATCTTTTGTAGAATTATCAGGAAATCGTTTGAACTCATATTTATTAAAATCGTTTACAAAATCTAAAGCGAGTAAATTTATCAATAAATCTTTTGTAAAAGTTTATAACATTAACGAGGCAGAAATGGAAAAGCCTTTGCATCAATACGGCAGTTTGCAGGAATTGTTCGTTAGAAATTTAAAGGAGGATGCAAGGATTATTAACAAGGAGCCAAAAAGTATTGTCAGCCCAGTAGACGGGATAATGGCTAACGTTGGCCAGATAACGGAAAATTGTTCCTTTCATGTTAAAAATCAAGACTATAGCTTAGTTGAGATGCTTGGAAATAAAAATCGGGCTGAAAAATATAAAGAAGGGACTTATATCATTTTATACTTAAGTCCGAGTCATTATCATCGAATTCATACTCCAGTTTCAGGAACTGTAGTTGGAAAGTGGGCATTAGGTAATAAATCATATCCAGTAAATGAGTTAGGTTTGCAGCTTGGAAAACGTCCTTTGTCCAAAAATTATCGCATAATTACTGAGATTCGTATGGAAAACGGGAAACACTATTCGTTAGTTAAGGTTGGAGCGATGAATGTTAATAGTATTCACCCAACGTTCAAAGGAGATAACGTGAGAAAAGGTGAAGAAATTGGATATTTTTCCTTTGGTTCAACAGTAGTACTATTATTTGAGAAAGGTACCATTCACTTAGATGATTCTTTAACGGTACCGATGGATGTACAAGTAGGTTTGAAAATCGGAACATTTAACTAAATAGTTAGAACGAAATAAGCTAGAATATGAATGTTTTTTGTTCAAAGATAAGAAATTATATGCGTTTTTAGTACTTGGTGTCAAGCTTCAAGCGCCATCTGCTCCTGCGGTTACTCGTCGCAAAGGTGCGATGGAGTTGATTCGAGGATGGTCTTGGCTCGAGGTCAAATAACCTGCCAGATATAAAAGTGAAAATCGCACTTTTAATCTGACAGAACATTTGCTTGTCGCCGATAGGCGGGCGCCTTGCGCTTTTGTTCCAATGGCGTCTGTTGGAACGAAATAAGCGATTAAATAGAATGTTATTTGTTCCAACAAAGGGTTTGAAAAATCGCCATGGTTTTTCAAACCCTTTAATGTAATACTTTTTATAAACTGCTAATGAATTTTATGAATATGTAGTTGCGTAAAAAAACATTGATATAGCTCTGCTATGTAATTTCAATATGGTATCCCTTGTAAAGATAGGGCTTAAGTAGACAGCGAACATATCAAAAGGAAAGGCGGGAATAGGGTGAAGTTACTTTCAGGATTGGCACAAAGAATTGTTAATGAAGTAACACATATTTTAGCTGAAGAGGTCATTGTAGTGGATCATACCGGTATCATCATTGCTGGTAGTGATCATAATCGAGTAGGAAGTTTTCATGAAGGTGCCTTAATAGCTGTTAAAAATAAAGGTAAGATTGTTATTTCAAAAGAGGATGTTAATCATCTTAGAGGTGTAAAAGCAGGCATAAATTTACCGATAATTTTTCATAACAAAGCAATTGGTGTAATTGGGATTACTGGAGAGCCTAGTAAGGTTAATCAGTTTGGTGAACTTATCCAAAGAATGACGGAACTTATCATCCAAGAAGCGCATTCTCATGAGAAGCTAGAATCGAAATACAGAGGTCTTGAAACCTACGTTTATGAATGGCTACACTTGCAGCATATAGACGAAGATTTTAGAGAACGAGGAGAAATTTTAGGGATTTCTATGGATATTCCCCGGTGCTGTGCTCTACTTGAGATTGCTCAACTTGAAAATAAAATGCAAGAAAATCAAATGATCGAAAGGGAAGCCATTGAAATCTTAAGAGAGTTTTTTCCAGGGGATTCTCAAGATGTGCTTGTTCAATGGGGAAGCGGGCGTTTTGTCTTACTGAAAGCGATCACTAGTACAAATCTCGAAGATAGTGTGATTGCACCATTGAAAATCGCTCAACGTACGATAAAAGAAGTTTATGGGATATCTCTCAATATCGGGATCGGAACTAGGGTTGAAGTACCAGAAAAGCTTCATTGTACCTATAATCATGCAAAAAAGGCGTTACGAGTGGCCAAAAAAAGTGGCTCTTTTATTAATTATGACGATTTAACTCTGGATGTTGCTTTAGCAGAAATTACTGATGAAACTAGAAAAGAAGTGGTTGATAAGGTATTGGGTATTCTCTTAAAGGAAGTTGAACTATTAGAAACCTTGGAGGCTTATCTAGAGAGTAATCTTTCAATTAAAGAGACCTCAAAACAACTTCATATTCATATCAATACTCTCCATTATCGCTTAAAACGGATTTACGAATTGACAGGATATTCCTTAAAAGAAACAGAAAATTTGGTTATGTATTACATTGCTCTCTCTTTTTGGAAAGAGGTTAGATAATAATACAAAAAAAACTAGATATTCGTCTTTATCTTTGTGTTAAAAACTATAGAAGAAAGCGCTTTATAAAATTATAATAAAGTTACGAATTACTCATATCGTTATCTATATGTAACTTTTTCGGGGATGTATAGTGATTTGCTATAGTTTCTAACCATAGGGGGATGAATGAAAATGATTAGTCAAGACGCAAAGAAAAAATTACAAGCGATCGTAGGGGAAGAAAATTACCTTGACTCAAAACAAAGTTTGGTTGCCTATTCTTATGATGCAACGCCTAATTACCAAGCACTTCCAGATGCTGTAATTAAACCTAGAAATACGCAGGATGTATCTGAAATCGTAAAAGTTTGTAATGAGTATAAAATTCCAATCGTACCACGTGGAAACGCAACGAACCTTTGTGCTGGGACATGCCCTCTAGAAGGTGGAATCGTAATGATTTTTACACTTATGAACCAACTTCTAGAACTTGATGAAGAAAACTTAACAGTTACAGTCCAACCGGGACTAATAACGTTAGATATGATTAATGCAGTTGAAGCAAAAGGTTTATTTTATCCACCAGATCCAAGCTCGATGAAAATTTCAACAATTGCTGGAAACATCAATGAGGGTTCAGGTGGCTTACGTGGCTTAAAATATGGTGTTACTCGTGATTACGTGATTGCCTTAGAGGTTGTATTACCGAATGGAAATATTATTCGTACCGGTGGAAAGCTTGCAAAAGATGTAGCAGGTTACGATTTTACTAGATTAATGGTTGGTTCTGAGGGGACGTTAGGTGTAATTACAGAAGCGACATTAAAACTAATTCCAAAGCCAGAAACAAAAAAAACAATGCTAGCGCTTTATGATAGTCTTGAGGCTGCTGGCCGTACCGTTTCGAAAATAATTGCAAATAAAATTATTCCTACAACACTAGAATTTTTAGATCAACCAACCATCCGCGTAGTAGAAGACTTTGCAAAAATCGGCTTACCAACCGACGTAGGTGCAGTTTTACTTATTGAACAAGATGGACCGCTAGAAGTAGTAGAAAGAGATATTAAGAGAATGGCGGAAATCTGTCAAGAAGAAAACGCCTTATCAGTACAAATTGCTCAAACTGACGAAGAAGGAACAGCTTTAACTACTGCTAGACGTTCGGCGCTATCAGCTTTAGCTAGACTGAAGCCAACTACAATATTAGAAGATGCAACAGTGCCTCGTTCTAAAATTGCTGAAATGGTTCGTGAAATTGAAATAATTGCAAAGCGAAATAATGTACAAATCTGTACTTTTGGACACGCTGGGGATGGAAACCTACACCCAACTTGTATGACTGACGCACGAGATAAAGACGAAATGCACCGTGTTGAAATTGCTTTTGAAGAAATCTTTGAAAAAGCTATTCAATTAGGTGGAACGATCACAGGCGAACATGGTGTTGGCGTTATGAAATCACCTTACCTAGCTTGGAAGCTAGGAGAAGAAGGTGTAGAAGCTATGAAAACTTTAAAAATGGCTTTCGACCCAAACAATATTATGAACCCTGGAAAAATGTTTGCAAAAGAATCGCGTAAACGGGTGGTGGTTAATCGATGAGCAATGCAACTGAAAAAAGACAACAAGAATTAGCCATCGATATGAAGGAAGGTATGGATTACGATGAGCTAATCAATTGTATGAGATGTGGCTTCTGTTTACCAGCCTGTCCAACGTACCGAGAGTCAGGCGGTAATGAAGCTGCTTCTCCGCGTGGAAGAATCGCTTTAATGAAAGCCGTTGTTGATGGAATTATGGAACCCGATGAGGATTTTGAAAAACAACTTAGTCAATGTTTAGGCTGCCGCGCATGTGAACCAGCTTGTCCTTCTGGAATGAAATACGGCTTTTTATTAGAAGATGCTCGTGATATTATCCAAAGAAAGAAAAAGCATAGTATGCCTGTTAAAATGCTTCGCAATGTTGTTTTCAACGAACTCTTCCCGAAACCAAATCGGATGAGGATGATTAGTAGCTTACTTTGGTTTTACCAAACAACTGGTATTCAAAAAATCGCTCAAGCTACACATTTAACGAAAATTGCACCAGGCAACTTATCACAAATAGAGCGCGTGTTACCAAAAGTTCCATCACCTAGTAAGATGAATAACCGCCCAACGCATGTTAAAGCAGAAGGCGTAGTTAAAAAGAAGGTTGCTTTTTTCTCAGGCTGTTTAATGGATACAATGTTTATGGACACAAATGACTCAACATTGTTTATCTTAAGCAAATCCAATTGTGAAATTGTTATTCCTAAAAAGCAAAACTGTTGTGGAGCTTTACATGCCCATAGTGGTGAAAAAGACGGCGCTAAACAATTAGCGAAAGAAAATATCCTTGCCTTTGAAAAAGTTGAAGCAGACTATATTATTTCTAATGCTGGTGGTTGTGGAGCACTTTTGGTTGATTATGGACACCTTTTAAAGGATGATCCAGAGTGGTCTGAACGTGCAAAGGCATTCTCTGCTAAAATTAAAGATATCTCGGAGGTATTGCTTGAAGTTGGTATGCCGAGAATGGTCTTAGAACCACAAGTAGTTACGTACCAAGATTCTTGTCATTTACGTAATGTAATGGGTACATTCAGTGCTCCACGTAAGTTACTTCAATCGATAGAGGGGGTAACATTTACTGAAATGAAGGATGCTGATCGTTGCTGTGGATCTGCAGGTGTCTATAACATTATTGAGCAAGAAATGTCGATGCAGATATTAGATGTAAAAATGGAAGATGCAAAGGCAACAAAAGCAAGGACCCTTGTCACAGCCAATCCAGGTTGCTTACTGCAAATGAAACTTGGAATTGAGCGTGCTGGCTTGCAAAAGGATGTACGAGGCGTTCACATCGTCGACCTTTTAGCAGAAGCAGTAAGGAAAGCAGAAGGACAGTCTTAATAGGTAATGGTAAAGCATTTACCCTAAATAAATAACATGTTGATTAGAAGATTAATTCTTAGGAGTTAATCTTCTTTTTTGTTTAAATCCGGTCACTAATAGTGCTGATTAGTGCTTTGATCTGTAAAAAAATTGTAAAATCCAGACACTAATAGCGCTGATTAGAGTCTTGATCTGTAAGAAACTGTAAAACTCGGTCACTTATAGTGCTGATTAGTGCTTTGATCTGTAAGAAACTGTAAAATTAGGTCGCTAATAGCGGTGATTAGAGTCTTGATCTGTAAGAAACTGTAAAACTTAGGCGCTAATAGCGTCAATGATTGGACCTACAAAAGCATGGCAATAGATCAAACTACATTAAACCAAAAAAGATGAGGTGCAATATGCGCACCTCATCTTAAATCTTTTATCAACATTCTACTTCTGCTCTAGCATTATGACCTAGCCTTTTTTCCTTTGACCTTTTTATTTTCAAAAGCCTTCTGTAAATCGTCTTGGACACTCTTCTCCCAAAGCTTGACTCCGGTATTGTAAGCAGATCTTGAAACCATGAAGCCAGCCACAGGGGCAGTTATGAACACGAAGACAATCGTTAACAGAACCTTTCCACTGAATAGGCCTTCGACAAAATGAAAATAAATGAAGACGGCAAGCATGATACTAATGACACCTAATGTGGCACTTTTAGTTGCCGCATGAAGGCGTCCATACACGTCTGGGAACCTTAGAATCCCAATCGAGCCTAAAAGGCTTAAAAAGGCTCCTAGAAGCACGAAGGCACTAATTACGATCTCGGTCAAAGATCACACCTCCTTCAATGAATTTTGCTAAAGCAATTGTCCCAATGAACGCAAGGATTGCAATAACAAGGATAACCTCAGCGTATGCTATTGTATTTTGGATAACCATGATAATCCCAATAATTCCAATCAGGGTAATTCCAATTGTATCGAGTGCCACTACTCGGTCAGACATAGTTGGCCCTTTTATAATACGAATAAAGCAAACGACTATTGCCATTGACATTACGATTAGAGCTATGTTTAGAGATATATTTAGCATTATTCAGTCACCTCCATGATCGCTCGTTCAAACGTGTTGTGAATTTGTTTGATCATTGCATCTTTATCAGGGACATGAATGGAATGCACGTAAATTGTCTTTCCATCTTCTGAAAAATACATAGATACGGTTCCAGGAGTTAGTGATATTAAGCTAGCAAGTAACGTTACTTCCCAATCCGTTTTCAATGTGGTTGGAACTGCTATTATTCCAGGTTGAATATCTAGCTTTGGGCTAAGTACAATCTTAGCAACATCAATATTTGCTAGAACTAACTCCCATAAGAACAATAAGATAAGCTTGATAATCGCGATAACTCGACGGAAGTAAAAGTCGAAATGTAAAAATCGTCTTAATACATAGAGGAGTGCTATTCCGACCACATACCCAATGAAAACTCGATAGGGGAGAAATCGTTTCTAAGTAGCATCCAAATTATCGCTAAACCAATATTTAATAAGATTTGAAACGCCATGGCAACTACTCCTTATTAAGTACAGAATTAATATAAAATGATGGGTCTAGGATTTGGTCAGCTACTACCAAAGAAAATTGGAAAATAGGCTCCGCAGCTAATCCTAAAATAATTGATAAGAAGACTAAAGGTACGATTGGTAGTAATAATTTGCCAACCTTTCTTTGTTTCGCTTCCTCATTTGTAAGCTTTTGCTCTCCCCAAAAGGCATATATAAAGATTTTCATCATTGAGAATAGTGTAAGTAACCCAACGACTAATGAAACTGCGACGATAATGTAACGGCCTTCTTGAATACCTGACAATATTAACGCGAACTTACTGAAAAAGCCACTTAATGGTGGAATTCCCGCTAGTGAAATTGCAGCAATGAAGAAGAACCAACCTAAATATGGATGAGTTTTTAACAATCCACCCATTTTCTTTAAATCTGTTGTTCCGGTTATCTTTTGGGTAGCCCCCGCAAATAAGAATAACGCAGACTTTACGATAATATGGTGGGCAATGTAGAAAATAGTTCCAGCAATAGCCAAACGTGTGAAGATACCTAAGCCCATAACCATATATCCGACCTGACTGATAATATGGAAGGAAAGAATCCGTTTAAAGTCAAATTGCGAAACGGCCCCGAGTACCCCAAAGAACATTGTTGCTCCTGCTAAAATTAGAATGATATTATGCGTAAACCCAGGGTCGTGATAGAAAATTAATGTAAAGGTTCGAATGATCGCGTAGATCCCGACTTTTGTTAACAATCCACCAAAGAGAGCTGCAATAGCTGCAGGTGGACCAAAGTAAGATTTAGGGAGCCAAAATAAAGTGGAAATAAAGCTCCTTTCATACCAAAAACGATTAAAAATAAAATCGCAATAACATTTAAAACACCTTGTTGCTCAAGCTCAGCTACTTTAACTGAAATATCAGCCATATTTAGTGTGCCAGTAATACCGTATATATAAGCTACACCAACAATAAATAATCCTGAAGCGAAGATGTTTATGATTACATATTTTATTGATTCACGTAGTTGGTATTTCGTACCACCATGAACAATTAAAATATACGAAGAGAGAAGCATTACTTCAAAAAATACAAATAAGTTAAATAAATCTCCTGTTAAAAACGCTCCGTTAACGCCAGTTAATAAGAAGAAGTAAAAAGGAAAAAAGTAACCCTTTTGTCTTTCTTCACTTAATGTTTGAAAACCAAAAAATAAACATGCGACCCCAACAACACTAGCAAGAATAACCATCAATGTAGCAAACAAGTCAGCGACTAAAAACAATTCCAAACGGCGCTGGCCAATTTCCTAGTTCAAGTGTATAAATCCCCTCATAATAGACGAGATGGGCTAGGTACAACGCAATCCCTAAAAGGGCAAAGACAGTTATTCCACTGATTACACGTTGTACCTTTAAATTTTTAGCGAACAATATTAAGACTACGCCTACGATTAACGGTAAAAGTATCGGTAGAATGACTAAGTTATTCATCAGCACTTCCCCTTAATTGATCTAAATCATCTGTATTGTGAACTTTGTATGTGCGATAAGCAATTACAAGTAAAAATGCAGTCACACCAAAGCTGATTACAATGGCTGTTAAAATTAACGCCTGTGGTAATGGGTCAGCATAAGTTACCGCTTCTTGCCCTAGTAATGGAGGTGCACCATCATTAAATCCTGCTAATGTTAACAGAAGAAGGTGAGCCCCATGACTAAGTAGAACAATACCGATAACGACTCGTAAAAGACTTTTCGTTAAAATTAAATACGTACTAACAGTGAAGATAACCCCAATTGTTAAAATCATTAAAATTTCCATTATGCATCATCCTCCGCTATTGATAAGATGGAGAGTAACGCTACCCCAACAACAACAAGGTATACCCCTAAATCAAACGGTAACGCAGTTGTTAAATGAAGCTTGCCTAACACAGGAACAGTCACATACCGATCAAATTGAGTTAAAAATGGAAACCCTCCAAGCATTGAAGCGACACCTGTACCAATTGCAATTAACAAACCAACACCAATCATTGTTGTATAGTTAAATGGAATTACTTGTTTTATTGTTTTTACATCAAAGGCAACATATAAAAGCAGTAAAGCAGCTGCCGTCATTAGCCCACCAATAAAGCCACCACCAGGATTGTTATGTCCTGCAAAAAACAGGAATACAGAGAAGGCAAGAATGATAAAGACGACAATTCTTGTAACTGTATGGAGCATCAGTAGGTTCTTTCTCATACGTCCTCACTCCCTGTCATGCGTAATCTAATTAGGACAACAATAGCTAGAGCTGCGATAGCTAATACTACTATTTCTAACATCGTATCAACTCCACGGAAATCAACCAAGATGACATTTACGATATTTTTCCCTGCAGCTAGTTCATAAGCATTTTGAACATAGTAATCAGATATTGATTGAATTGGATGAGAATAGCTCATCGCATGAACACTTAACGCTGTTAGTGTCACGACAAGACCAACACCAATAGATACGACTAAGTTGGTTAATCTAAAGCGTGGTGTAAACTTTTCTTTTCTGAGTTCTGGTAAATGGTAGAACGCAAGTAAGAAAAGAACAACCATAACTGTTTCAACTAATAATTGAGTTAATGCTAAGTCTGGGGCACGGAACACAACAAACAATAATGCAACGATAAAGCCCAGAACTCCTGTTGCAACAATAGCGGTTACCCGATGTGATATAAACGGTAACGCAACAGTAGTCGCAAGTAAAACAAAGATAATAACGAAAATATAAGGTGGTATTTCTGCCACGTTATTCAAATCAATCGCAAATGTATTATATTTCACCATTGTGTAGCCCATAAGACCAACGATGAATACTGACATAAATACAAAATAATCTCTTAGTAAGCCAGTCATTTGCATGTTTGTTATTTTTAAAGAACCAGATACTAGACCAACAAGGCCTTTGTCGTACACCTGATTTAGCGGATCTCTTTCTCTTAAGAAGAAAGTTGTTTCGGCAAATTTCTTCAGGTTTAAGAAAACTAGAGCACCGAAGATAACGACACCAATTGTCATAAATAGCTCGGTATTAAATCCATGCCAATGATAAATGTTTACATAAAAACGTTCTCCCTCAGCTAAGACTCCCGGTAAAATTGCCGCCATTGTTGGCTCAATAATTGAGTAAGCAAGGAGGTTTGGAAATAAACCAAAAATAACGACTAATGAAGCAAGGATAATTGGTGGAATTAACAACCCAATTGGTGCTTCATGAACTTCTTTTTCTAGTTTCTCTGGTTTAAAGTTTCCTAAGAAGGTACGCACGAACATGAGCATACAATATGCAAAGGTAAAGATACTCGCAATCCATGCAACAATAGGAAAGATGAGACCTAAGGTTTGCATATTAAAAATGTCTAATGTTGTAGCATTAACGGCTGCAGTAAAGAACATTTCTTTACTTAAGAAGCCATTAAACGGTGGAACACCAGCCATGGAAAGTGTACCAATTAAGGCAACAGTGAAAGTAATCGGCATGATGGTCATCAACCCACCGAGTTTACGAATATCTCTAGTCCCAGTTTCATGGTCGACGATCCCGACAATCATAAACAAGCTACCTTTAAACGTTGCATGATTAATAAGATGGAAGACAGCTGCTAATGTTGCAGTGTAATATAAAGTACCTACTACAGCTACGTCATAATGAAAGGCAGCAGAACCTAAGCCAAGCAATGCCATAATTAACCCTAGTTGGCTTATCGTTGAAAAGGCTAAAATAGCTTTTAAATCCTTTTGTCTTATTGCAGAAACTGAACCCCATAATAACGTAACAATCCCAAATCCTGAGACGATCCAAAACCACTCGGGTGCTGCACCGAAAACAGGTGTTAAACGAGCTACTAAATATATCCCAGCTTTAACCATTGTCGCAGAGTGAAGATACGCACTTACTGGTGTTGGTGCTTCCATTGCATCTGGTAACCAGATGTGGAACGGAAATTGTGCCGATTTTGTAAATGCGCCTACTAGTACACAAAGCATTGCAGGAATGAAAAGTGGATTCGTAATAATCACATCGGCTTGGGCGATTATTTCCCGGATACTAAATGTATTTGTCATTACAAAAATTAGTGAAAATCCAGCTAGCATAGTAAGTCCACCAGCTACGGTAATTAACATCGACTTTTGTGCCCCATATCTTGAACGTTCTTTATGGAACCAGTAGGCGATTAATAACGCTGATGATAAACTAGTGATTTCCCAAAAAATGTACAGTGTCATGAGGTTATCAGACATGACAACTCCAAGCATGGCCCCCATGAACATTAGTAAATAGACGTAAAAGTTATTTAGCGCCTCTTTTTGCTTGTTGTATAAATAGTAGATGGAATACAGTACAACCAAAGTACCAATCCCAGTAATCAAGAGCCCAAACAATAGGCTCAAGCCGTCTAAGTAAACGTCAAAATTAATTCCTAATGACGGAACCCAAGACAGTGGATAATAGATCGTTTCACCTCGTGAAATAGTAGGAAGAAACTGAATTAAATAGATAAACAATGTTAAAGGAAGGATCATAACAAACCAACCAGTATGTACTTGACGAATGTACTTGTATAAAAAAGGAACAAGTAAGGCCAAGATAAATGGTGCTAAAATAACGAGATGTAACAACGACAAATGATTTACCCCCTATTCTTAATAATTAAAAAAACAATTAATTGCTGCTTAAACTGTTGCACTACAACTCCGCACTAAGACCATTAAAATTATATACTAAAATTTATTCTCGTGCATCCTCCTTCAAGTTAGCGTTTCACGTTAGTAAAAAAATTATTAAATAAGAAGAAACTAAGGGGATTATTTGAAAAAATATTTTTTATGAACAATAAAAAACTATAAATTTAGAATTTTTTTAATAATAAGGAAAAGCGCCACGAAGTAACTATATGTAATTGACATGGCTTGATTTAAGTAACTTTGGAATTTACAAATGAAAATCGTATGTATATATTTCCTGAAATATCATCATCCTTATAACAAATGGAAATAAAGGGTGAGTAGCGATGATGAAAAAAGCAATAGTCGCTTTAGGAATATTTAGTATCCTATTTGTAGTTGCTTGGTGGGCAAACGAATTGAATGAGCAAAGATATTATATAGATGAACAAAGTGAACAATTCCAAGGCCTTATGGTAGATGAAGAACAAAGAACCGAAAGATTTCGTCCAAGAGAATATATAAAAATAAAAAGGTGAGCTTTATGCTCACCTTTTCTCTGTCTTTATCTATGTTTGAACTGAACGAATTAGGAAGTTTTTTGATTTTGTCTAGCAAGGATCTTCGTTCGATTTCTTCCTTGATTAACATAATAAAATCTGTACTTAGCTTTAATTCAAGTGCTTTATAATATGTTTCAACTAAAAGATCATCAGATAAGCTTTTCATTGTAGCCTGCGTTATCCGCAGTTCACCTCCAGTATTGAAATTCTTTTGTCATGTATATAATCTTGGTTTCATATAGTAGTAAGTTGTGATTAAGTAAATTCTAACATGTCCTAGAAAATGGAACAACCGTTCGAATTATCCACACAAACCTGTGGGTAAGGTGTTAATAACCTGTTTGTAAATGAAGGAAAACCCTGGAAATTAAGTGTGGATTTGTGTATAAACATATCCACATCTGTAGTTTGGTGGAAAAATTTGTCGAAAAGTTTTTGTACTATTTTAAAAACTGTTACGAAATACGCCATAATTTTTTTAAGAGAATAAGATTGAAACATTGGACAGTATTGGATTATAATAGTTATTTACCATAATGGGTGAATAGTAGGAAATTCTGAAATACTTGGAATTATTGAGAGACTGGGGTTAAATGACTTTTTTATATTGACTTCAATTATTGAGAATACTATAAATATCATTAAAATGAAGAAAAAAATAGGAGGCAATACTGTTGAATGAACATGAATTAATTTGTTCCGGATGTGGTGTCAAGGTACAAACGGAAGATAGTACAGGGTTAGGCTTTGTACCGAAGTCAGCATTAGAGAAAGACATCCTAATCTGCCAAAGATGCTTTAGATTAAAACATTACAACGAAGTTCAGGATATTTCTTTAACTGATGATGACTTTTTAAAAATCCTAAATGGTCTAGGCAAACGTGATGCCCTAATTGTAAAAATTGTTGATATTTTTGACTTTAACGGAAGTTGGTTACCTGGATTACACCGGTTTGTCGGGAAAAATAACGTTTTACTAGTTGGGAATAAAGTAGACCTATTACCAAAGGCTTTAAATCATAACCGTGTAATCAACTGGATGAAGTCAGCTTCGAAGCAGTTGGGATTAAAACCTTTAGATGTCTTCTTAATTAGTGCTGATAAGGGCATAGGTATTTTAGAGTTAGCTGATGCT
Source organism: Anaerobacillus sp. CMMVII (assembly GCF_025377685.1). Classification (NCBI taxonomy): domain Bacteria; kingdom Bacillati; phylum Bacillota; class Bacilli; order Caryophanales; family Bacillaceae; genus Anaerobacillus; species Anaerobacillus sp. CMMVII. The sequence continues at coordinate 480,261 of NZ_JACEHK010000015.1, forward strand.
ATTGAGCAATACAGAAATAAAAAAGATGTTTTTGTTGTAGGAGCAACAAATGTAGGGAAGTCCACATTTATTAATAAATTAATAAATGAGTTTGGCGGTGATGAGGAGCAGTTGATCACAACTTCACATTTTCCAGGAACAACTCTAGACATGATCGATATCCCTTTAGATGATGGGAGTTCCTTATATGACACCCCAGGAATTATAAATCATCATCAGATGGCTCATTATGTAACAAAAAATGAATTGAAAACGATAACGCCGAAAAAAGAGATTAAACCAAAAGTTTTTCAATTAAATGAAGCACAAACATTATTTTTTGGTGGTCTAGCTCGCCTCGATTATATAACAGGAGGACGTAATTCGTTTATTTGTTACGTTTCAAATGAGATTCAAATTCATCGAACCAAACTAGAAAAAGCAGATGATTTATATAAAAACCATCTTGGTGAACTTCTGCAACCACCTGGAGTAGAAGATCTAGAAAATTTTCCACCATTAGTAAGACATGAATTTACAATTGGTGATGAGAAGACTGACATCGTCTTTTCTGGGCTCGGCTGGGTGACAGTTGAAGAAAAAGCTAGAGTAGCTGCCTATGTACCAAAAGGAGTAGTCGTTTCAATTAGAAAAGCATTAATTTAGTTTTCAGTTAAGAGTGTTGAGTTAATTGGGCAGAGGCTTCGAAGCAATACTTTAAATACAACTCAAAATTCAAAACTCATAACTCAAAACTGCTATAAAAGGGGGAATATTGCTATGAATAAACTGTATGGTTTACTAGGACATCCTGTTGGGCATTCAATGTCCCCTCTTATGCACAATGATGCGTTTAAACAGCTTGGCATGAACGGATTTTATCACGCTTTTGATGTACCAGAGGGAAAATTAAATGAAGCAGTTGAAGCTTTTAAGCTTTTTAATATTTCTGGTTTTAACGTAACGATTCCTCATAAAGTTTCAATTATGAATTTACTTGACGAAATTGACGAAGAAGCGATGATGGTTGGGGCTGTAAATACTGTAGTTAATATTGAAGGTCGTCTAATTGGTTATAATACTGATGGAAGAGGTTATCTAACCTCATTAATTCCAATGCTAAAAAAACCACTAGCAGATTCGAATGTACTAGTAATAGGTGCAGGTGGTGCTTCTAGGGGAATTGTAACAGCCTTAGCAAATCAAGGTGTTTCCCTATTAACAATTACCAATCGCACATTAGAAAAGGCAATAGAAATTAAGGATAATTACCTTACCTATAAAAAGGCGAATCTTAATATCCTTTCCTTACAAGATGCAGAAAAGAATTTAGCCATGTATGATATTGTGATTAATACCACATCCATAGGAATGAGTCCTCAAATAGATGCGGTTCCAATATCAATTGACAATATCAAGTCAACAGCAATACTTAGCGATTTAATTTATAACCCACTACAAACAAAGTTATTAAAAATTGGTGAAGAAAGAGCAATTACTACTCATAATGGTGTGGGGATGTTTGTTGAACAAGGTGCTTTAGCATTTTTAAAGTGGACAGGTCAACAACCGGACACCGCTAGGATGAGGAAAATAGTATTGCAACAATTAGGAGGATTTTCATGTTAACAGGAAAGCAAAAACGTTTTTTACGATCACAAGCACACCATTTAAACCCAATATTTCAGGTTGGAAAAGGTTGTGTTAATGAGAATATGATTAAGCAAATTTCAGAAGCTTTAGAGGCGCGCGAACTAATCAAGGTAAGTGTACTACAAAATTGTGAAATGGATAAAGATGAAGTTGCTTCAGAATTATCAAAAGGGGCAAGAGCTGAGTTAGTACAGGTGATTGGGAATACGATAGTCCTATATAAAGAATCCAGGGAAAACAAAACTCTCCAATTACCATAGAAAAGGTAATTGGTGAAAATATTAAAGGTAGGAGGAGGATTATGAAGAAAATTGGATTATTAGGCGGTACATTTGATCCTCCTCATCTTGGGCATCTGTTAATTGCCGAACAGGCTAGGGAGGCTTGCTCACTAGACGAAGTTTGGTTTTTGCCTACAAGATTACCCCCACATAAAACAAGTAGCAACTTGTGTAGCGATGAAGATAGAATTGAAATGGTACGTAGAGCTATTGGTAGTAATCCATTTTTTGCCCTTTCATTAATCGAATTTGAGAGAACGGGTCCATCTTATACGATTGATACAATAAAAAAACTGAGAGTTAGGTATCCAGGTTATCACTTTAGTTTTATAATTGGTGGGGATATGGTAAATTATTTACCGAAATGGAAGAGTATTGATGAATTGCTAGCTTTGGTTACTTTTATCGGTATGCAACGACCAGGATACTCAGTTAAATCAGATTATAACGAAAAGGTAGTGTTGGTAGATGCGCCCCAATTAGAAATCTCGTCAAGCGAAATTAGGGAACGCTTACTGAATAACAGATCTGTTCGGTACCTTCTTCCTGAGGCAGTATTTGACTATATTAAGGAGAGGGATCTTTATGGAGAGAGAAAAGGCTTTAGAAATTATTAAAGGTCAACTTCCAGAAAAGCGATATATTCACACACTTGGTGTTTTAGAGACAGCTGAAATGTTAGCTGAAAAATACGGCGCCGATATGAAAAAGGTGGAGTTAGCAGCTATTTTTCACGACTATGCAAAATACAGACCAATTGAAGAAATGAAGTCAATTGTTAGGGAGCAAAACATGGGTGACAAACTATTAAAGTACGGTAAAGAGCTCCTGCACGCTCCGGTTGGTGCATACTTAGTGAAAAAAGAAGTTGGGATAAATGATGAAGATATTTTAGATGGAATTCGGTTTCATACGACCGGAAGACCTAATATGACTTTACTTGAGAAAATTATCTATATTGCAGATTATATTGAACCAAATCGTTCGTTTTCTGGCGTTGATGAAGTTCGTTTACTAGCTGCAAATAATTTAAATGAAGCGTTAACGACCTCGATCTCCAACACGATACAGTTTTTGATAAAAAAGAAACAACCAGTTTTTCCAGATACATTAGCAGCATACAATCACTTAATTTTAAAGGAGGAGTTTTAGTACATGCATGAAAATAAAATTTTAGAATTAGCAGTTAAAGCAGCAGACGATAAAAGAGCAGAAAATATTATGGTTTTAGATATGAAGGGGATTTCTCTGATCTCTGATTATTTCCTGATTTGCCACGGTAACTCAGAAAAGCAAGTCCAAGCAATTGCAACTGAAATAAAGAAAACTGCACAAGAGAATGAGATAGAGTTGAAAAGATTAGAGGGTTTTGATCAAGCTCGCTGGGTCCTAATCGATCTTGATGATGTTGTCGTTCATGTGTTCCATAAGGACGAGAGGGTTTATTATAATTTAGAAAAGCTTTGGGGAGATGCGCCTACACTTGATGTAGAAGGGGTTCTTGGGTAATGGAATTTAAGCCTGGAATAATTGTTAAGTTAAAGGTGGCACGCAAAGCTGATTTTGGTTATTTTTTAACATCTGAAAAAGTAGACAGTGAAGATGTTTTATTGCATAAACGACAAGTCACGGATCCAATCGAAGTTGGTGACACTGTTGAAGTCTTCTTATTTCACGACCATCAAGGACGTCTTGCCGCTACAATGGAAAAGCCTATTATTTCACTTGGGAAATTTGATTGGCTTAAAGTTGTATCTGTAAATGAAAGAGATGGTGTTTTCTTATATAATGGTATTGATCGTGATCTATTCTTGTCTATGGATGATCTAGGTCCTGACCGTGCGTTATGGCCAAAAGTTGGCGACAAAATTCCTGTATCATTAATTTATGATAAAAAAGGAAGATTAATGGGGAGATTACTTCGTGGAACGCCAATAGAGGAAGCGGCAGAACTTGCCCCAAAGACAATCTTAAACGAGGAAATAACAGGAACGATTTATTCATTTGCGGAAAAAGGCGTTTTCGTAATGACGGATCAGGGGTATGTTGCCTTTCTTCATTTTAATGAAACAACCGATGATTTGCACCTTGGAAAAGTGATAACTGCAAGAGTAACCTTTGTTAGAGATGACGGGAAAATTAATATATCAATGCAACCTAAAGCGCATGAACGAAGACATGATGATGCTGATAAAATCTATGATTTTTTATTGAAACGTGAGGGTGGTATGCCTTACACGGATAATTCAGATCCGATGATTATCAAGCAAAAGTTCGACATGAGCAAAGGGGCATTTAAACGAGCCATCGGAAAACTTCTAAAGGAAGGTAAGATTTATCAAAAAGATGGTTGGACGTATAAAAAGGAGTAAATTGGATGAATTACGGAAAGTTTGCTTATTTGTATGATGAGTTAATGAAAGACGCCCCTTATGACCAGTGGGTGTCTTTCGTTTTAAAAATATTGGAAATGAATCACTTAAATCAAGGAGAAATTCTCGACCTTGGCTGTGGAACTGGAAATATTGCAATACCATTAAGTAAGCATGGATTTAAACTAACGGCAGTGGACTTATCAGAAGAAATGCTATTTATAGCTAACGAAAAAAGCAAAGTTGAAGGAACAACGGTGCAATTTTATCAACAGGATATGCGAGAATTAGAAGGCTTAGGTACATTTAATACGGTAGTCTCTCTATGTGATTCGTTAAACTACCTGAAAAATGAACAAGAAATTTTGACAACCTTTCAAAGAATTGCGGACCATCTAGAGGACAATGGATTATTTATATTTGATGTTCATTCCATTTATAAAGTTGAAGAAGTGTTTACTGGCCATACGTTTGCACATAATGGTGAAGAGATCGCCTATATTTGGGAATGTTTTGCTGGTGAACCTGCCTATAGTGTTGAGCATGATTTATCCTTTTTTGTCTTAAATGAGCAGGGATTTTATGAGCGTTTTGATGAATTTCATCAGCAACGGACATACCCGATTAATATGTATGAGCAAGCATTGCATAACGCTGGATTTAATTTAGTGTCAATTACTGGTGATTTTTCTTTAAACGAGCTCAATGAGAAAGCAGAACGTTGGTTTTTTGTTGCTAAAAAAGCTTAGTATTTTCATGATCTAGTAAAAAAGAGTCAATTTCCTAATTTTGTGGAAATTGACTCTTTTCACATATTGTTATTTTTTTTATAATATGTTTATTGGAATTGTTTTTTTATTTTTTCTATGTCTTCATAGTATTTTGCATGTGTTTTTTCAAATACGAGGTCAAACATATCCCCAATTTCTTCTTTTAGAACTTTTAAGCCCTCACCCGTGACACCACCTGGAACTGAAACCCGCTCTTGTAAGGTCGGTAATGTGTAAATTTCTTTTTCAAGTAATTTTCCAAATCCTATCACCATTTCACTTGCTAACTTTGTTGCATCATCTTGTGTAATTTCAGTCTTGCGTACCGCGGACTCGATAAAACACTGTACCAAATAACTAAAGAAGGCTGGTCCGCAACTAGCGATATCAGAAGCTACACGTGTAATCTTTTCATCAATAATTACGGGTGTGGAAATATGTGTCAGTAGACTGTGTAGAGTTTCAGCATCGCCAGCAGTACATGTAGTTCCTAGAGTTACTAGTGAAGTCCCTGCTAAAGCACTATTCGTAATGCTTGGGATAATGCGGGCTGTTTTACAACAAACAATTGACTCTAATTGATCAATAGTTATCGGACTAGTTATTGAAATAATCATTTGATGCTCTTTCAATACAGGATTTATCTCCTTAAGTAATGAATGAAATTGTAAAGGTTTTACACATATAAACATTATGTCAGCCTCGCAAGCAACATCTTTAGCGGACTCAACTACTTTTAAATCTGGAAATCTTTCAGTAAAAGCATATGCTTTTTCAATTGTTTTGTTTGTGATGATAAGTTGAGATGGGGTTACTGCAGTTGATTCAACGAACGCTTCAAGTAAAATGCTCCCCATACTACCTGTTCCGATAATCCCGATTTTCATGTGTTCAACCCCCTCCTTGTCGAACTTTCTTCCCTTAAGTCTATGTGCCTCAAAGAGTGATTATGCCACAAATCAGCGACTTTGCGAAAATACAAAAAAGCCCAGCAAATAAATCATTGCTGAGCAGAAAAGTTTAGTTTTTTCGATTAATAAATTCTACTACCATTTCTTTTTTGACAAGTTTCCTCATTGGAAAACGGAATTTTCTACTTAGGTTGTTCATCTCTTCAGTAATAGCATTTATTTCTGTTAAAGAAAATTCCTGATTTTTCTTCGCCGCTTGTATTACAGCCTCAATTTTTTCTTCCCGTAACAAATCCAGTTCTCGGTATCTTTTTTCTCCAGCAATAAATTTATTTACGTGGGCCTTCATTTGTAAATGTACACTCATGTAAAGATTCTCCTTTTTACCATTCATTTAGGGGGTATTAAAATGATCAAAATTAAACGCAACCGTATTTTTTTAATTGCGGTCTGTACAATTGCCTTGCTACTTAGTGTAAGCTTTATTAGAAATTTTGACAACAGCATAGATACTCAAGAGCAATTTCAATTAGCTATGTACCAAGAAACTGTAGACATCGAAACAGAAACTGTCCCAATAGCTCAGCCCATCATCGTTGACGTGAAAGGAGCCGTAGAAAAACCTGGAGTCTATGAGATGAAACTTGGAGATCGGGTGGTCCATGCCATTGAAAAAGCAAATGGATTTCTCCAAGAGGCAAATAAAAATGTCATAAATTTGGCTTTATTGCTAGAGGACGAAATGGTAATTTTTGTTCCAATAACTGGTGAGGAAGAAATACAAGACTTAGTACCATTAATCTCCAATAAATCTAGTGAAAAAATCAATGTAAACGTTGCCTCAAATGATGAGCTACAAAAGATCCCAGGGATCGGTCCTGCAAAGGCAGCCGCAATTATTAAATATCGAGAAGAAAATGGGAAATTTAACAGCATTGGAGAATTAACGAATGTATCAGGAATAGGTCAAAAAACTGTTGAAAAGATGACAGAATTCATCGAGGTAAAGTAATAAAACATTTACCTTTAAATTTATTGACAATTCTTACTATTAGCCGGTATAATCACCACAATGGCAAAATTAAATGAAAACTCTTATTGAGAGAGGTGGAGGGACTGGCCCTATGAAACCCGGCAACCAGTGTGAAAACACAAGGTGCTAAATCCAACAGAGCTTTGTAGTTCTGAAAAATGAGAGAAAGAAGCAGATATTAACTCTTCTCTCAACCTGAGGAAGAGTTTTTTATTTTGGGAATTTATTTTAATGAATTTCATAATTCACTATTGTCGCTACTAGTTCTAAATGTAGTTGCGTAGAACCATTCGTAACTACAAATAGATTTGATATAGCTCGATTAAGGTAATTATGAAATTCACTCAATTAGAGGAGGAAAACAAAAAATGACCGAAAGAAAATGGAGTTTAGAAACAATTGCTGTACATGGGGGACAGGAAGCTGATAGTAATACGTTATCAAGGGCAGTCCCAATATATCAAACTACCTCTTATGTTTTTAAAGATACTGAACATGCGGCAAATCTTTTTGCTCTAGCAGAGCCAGGGAACATCTACACAAGAATTATGAATCCGACTCAAGATGTTTTTGAAAAAAGGGTTGCTGAACTTGAAGGTGGAATAGCAGCGTTGGCAACTGCTAGTGGCCAATCTGCAATAACGCTAGCGATCCTCAATATTTGTGAGAGTGGAGATGAAGTTGTTGCTTCAAGTTCACTTTATGGAGGAACATATAACCTTTTTGCGCATACATTCAGAAAGTTAGGGATTAAAGTCAACTTTGTGGATGGAACTGACCCAGAAAACTATCGTCTTGCTATAACTGATAAAACAAAGCTTCTTTATGGTGAAATTATCGGGAATCCTAAAGGGGATGTCCTTGATCTAGAAGCTGTTTCAACTATTGCTCATGAAAATGGAATTCCACTTGTTGTCGATGCAACATTTTCTACTCCTGCTTTATGTCGGCCAATTGAACACGGAGCCGATATTGTCATCCATTCTGCGACGAAGTTTATTGGCGGTCATGGTACCTCAATCGGAGGAATTATTGTTGATGGAGGAAATTTTGATTGGGCGAATGGTAAATTTCCAGGTCTTTCAAAACCAGATCCAAGTTATCATGGAATAGTTTATACAGAAGCAGTTGGGAATTTAGCTTATATTATTAAAGCTCGAGTACAACTATTAAGAGATATAGGGCCGGCAATAGCTCCTTTAAATTCCTTCTTATTATTACAAGGTTTAGAAACTTTACACTTACGAATGGAACGCCATTGTGAAAATGCATTAAAGGTGGCGAATTACTTAAATGAAAACTCTTTAGTAGAATGGGTTAGCTACCCGGGCTTAGAGAGCCATCCAAGCCATCTGTTAGCAAGAAAATACCTTCCAAATGGGAAGGGGGCAATTCTTACCTTTGGAATTAAGGGTGGTGTTGAAGAAGGGAAAAGGTTTATTAATGCGCTACAATTATTTTCACATGTAGCTAACGTTGGTGATGCTAAGTCCCTAGTCATTCATCCAGCAAGTACAACACATCAGCAGCTCTCACCAGAAGAGCAACGATCTGCGGGGGTCACACCTGAGCTAATTCGCCTATCAATCGGCATTGAAAACAGTAACGATATAATTGCAGACCTACAACAAGCACTTGAAGTAAGCCAGAGCTAATAATTACGAATTACGAATTACGAGTGTTGAAACATTGTGAAAATTTCACAATGTTTCAACACTCAACACTCAACACTCAACATTCTACATTCAAACATTGACGGACGTGTCATATTTTGTCTAAACTATAGAGAGAAACGCAAGAAGGAGGGACAAACCTTGTCACGGATATCATGGGATCAATATTTTATGGCTCAAAGTCATTTGCTTGCACTAAGAAGTACTTGTACACGATTAATGGTAGGAGCAACGATTGTAAGAGATAAGCGAATTATTGCTGGCGGTTATAATGGCTCAATTTCTGGGGGAGACCATTGTACAGATGATAATTGCTATGTAGAGAATAATCATTGTATTAGAACGATTCACGCGGAGATAAATGCATTGTTACAATGTGCTAAATTCGGAGTCCCAACTGCAGGTGCTGAAATTTATGTCACTCATTTTCCCTGTTTAAATTGTGCTAAAGCAATTATACAAAGCGGCATAAAAGCTGTTTTCTATGCGAAAGATTACAAAAATCACCCATATGCTATTGAGTTGTTTAAAAGTGCAGGTGTGCATGTGGAAAATGTAGAGTTAGAGGAAATGATTTTAGATATGAAAACCACTGAAAAATTAGCTTTTACAGCGGAATTACTGACGAAACTTGAAGAGGCAGGTATCAGTGAGGAAGAGCTAAAGAGTTTAAAAGATCAGGCTAATAAGTTATTTTTACCTGGTTGAGAAAATATAATCTCTTGATTTGGAGGTTTGACAAAGTTGTCTGGTAAGATTTACATTTTAACTCTGGCCACGATTTCTAGTATTATTTTTCGGATTCAGGGCTTACATAGCGTCTCCATTTGCTTATTGTTAGCCCTAATCTACCTTTTGTATAAAAACAAATACAAGTATCCACTTATTTTTGTTTCGATCACACTTTTTGTTTATTTTTATGTGAACCCCTATTATTTTACCCCACCACCACCAGTGCCTTCTCAAAATGTGATCATAGGACAAATAATCTCAATACCTAAATATAATGGAACTAAGATTTCATTTGAACTAAAAACAATAGACAAACAAAGGGTAGAAGTTAATTATTTTGCAAAAACTATTGATGAATTAAATAACTTAAAAACACTTAAGTACGGACTGAATTGTTCATTACAAGGGAATTTTAAAGATCCGCCAATGCCAAAGAACTTTTATAGTTTTGATTACAAGAGCTATTTAGCGTCTAGGAATATTTTTTACCAATTTAGCCCAGTCAGTTTATCACTAAAAAATTGTACAGATAATGGGATATCTCCATTTAGTATCATTCAAAGATCTAGACAAACTGGGGTACAAATGATAAAAGACCACTTTCCTGATGAAAGTAAAGGGATTGTCACTGCATTAATTTTTGGTGATAGAGGGTTAATGGATAGTGATACTTTAAAATCATATCAGACATTAGGAATTATCCATTTACTAGCTGTTTCTGGACTTCATGTCGGACTTGTGACTTCTAGTTTATATTTCATTTTAATCCGCCTTGGTATGACAAAAGAAAGAACAGTAGACTTTCTACTAGTTATTCTTCCGATTTATGTTATTTTAGCTGGTGGAGCCCCTTCAGTTATAAGAGCTTCTGCAATGTTAGTAGTAATCCTTCTCTCAAATAAAGCCCGCCTAAAAATAAATCCTTTAGATGGAATTAGTGTCGTTTGTATTGTTTTGCTGTTAATAAATCCTAATTACATAGTTCATATAGGCTTTCAGTTGTCATTCCTCGTTTCTTACCAACTCATTATCTCGGCAAGTCTAATCCTAACGCGCTATTCAAACTGGCTAATACAACTATCCGTTGTTACAATTCAAGCTCAATTAATTTCTTTCCCATTAATCATTTACCACTTTTATGAAGTATCGTTATGGAGTATCCCACTGAACCTCATTTATATCCCGTTTATTACTTTTTTTGCCTTACCTTTTTCGTTTATCGTATTTATTAGCTACATAATTATTCCACCAGTTGGTGAATTCTTCTTTGTATTGTATGACTTTGTGATAGAAATTGCCCATAATGGTTTACAAGTAGGAATGAAGTTACCGCTTTCCACGTTACTTTTTGGGAAACCACCAATCTGGTTAGTAGTTTGCTATTATGTAGCCATTGGTTATCTTTTTTACATTTGGGAAAAATCAAATTCTATACTTACAATTTTAAAAGCTAGTATTGTATTTTTTATTGTCGCTTTGGTCCATTGGAATCTTCCCTATTTAACTAGTGAAGGTGAAGTTACCATGATTGACGTTGGACAAGGGGATAGTATCTACATTGAACTTCCAAAAAGAAAGGCCGTGTACTTAATTGATACGGGAGGTATCGTAGATTTTAATCAAGAGTTAGTACCGAAAGAACGTGTATTTAACATTGGGAATGATGTACTGCTTCCGTTTTTACAGGCCAAGGGTGTAAGAAAGATAAATAAATTAATTTTAACCCATGGACATTATGATCATATCGGAGGGGCAGAAGCTATAGTAGGTAAGGTTGCTGTTGAAACACTTTTATATGGTGCAGTTCCATTAGAAGGGGAAATTGTAAAGGATTTGTTGAACAGCTTTGTTACCCTTGGTACTGAGGTCGTATATGTAAAACAAGGGGATTATTGGAGTAATGGAAATAGTGAATTTCTAATTATGGCGCCATATGGCTATGAACAAAAACTAAATGATCAATCGATTGTCATATATGCAACGCTAGGAGGCTTAAAGTGGCTATTTACAGGGGATTTGGAAAGGGACGGAGAGAAGCAATTAATAAAAATATATCCTAATTTCAGTGTTGATGTTTTAAAAGTAGGGCATCACGGGAGTAATACCTCAACGACGAGTGAATTGTTAGACAGGACTAAGCCAAGTGTTGCATTGATATCAGTGGGGAAAAATAATCTGTATGGTCACCCCCATCCAGAAACACTTGCCAGACTCGAAAATCAGAGAATGATGATTTTTAGAACCGATCAACATGGGGCAATCCGCTATGTATTTAAAGGAAACGGCGGAGGGAGTTTTGAAACTGTCATTGAAGTACCTTAATAAAGAGAAGAGGCTGACTTTGAAGGTCGTAAGGTTACGATCCTTTAGTCAGCCTCTTCACCCTGTAAAAATTAGACAAATAAGTCAATAACTACTGCAACAGCAAATACTGTGGCAAAAAATCCGAATGATACAACGAAACCTACTGCAGAATCTACTGCATCATTACGGTTGCTTTGGACTTCCTTTTCAAATTGGTTCATTGGACATCCCTCCTAATACAGTTTTTAGTATAAGCGAAAAATGATAAAAAATCTACATTTGTAACATTTTCTATATGTTTATGTGGGTAACTACCTAAAAAGTTTTGGACAGTCTTTTTAAAAGGCTGTTTTCGTAAATTTTGTTACTTTTAGAAAGAAGCGTTTTAAAATAATATGTTGTGAGTAATTTCAATCAGGCTATAACAATCTATAGGTAGTTGCGATCGGTTTAACGCAACCTCATATCGAACATTTTATTGTAATTATTGCATTTTAGGAATTAGCAATACTGTGAAATGTTGTCACCTATAGAATGAAACCGCATAGGATATGATATCTAATAAACGAGAAAAAACATCATTGATTATCGTCATCAGGAGGTATCCTAGGCACCTCTAGCTGACGTTTATCATAAATGGAGGGATTAACAATTCGGTTAATTCCTCTTTTGTTTTGTTAAGAGAAAATTTTAACTAGCTAAAAGTCCGTACGAGTAAGTTCAGGGACTAAGATGTTCACATTTTACTTGTACTAACTTAATTTCTATGTATAAAATTGTAATAACTAACATTTACATTAAAAGAAAGGGTATCAGAAAAATGAGCTTTTTACAAGTGCAAAAAAACATCAAAAAAGGCCAGTTGTCCCCTGTGTATTTGCTTTATGGTACAGAGACCTTTTTAATTGAGGAAACGATTCAGAAGCTCCTTACTAAAGTTCTAACAGAAGATCAATATGATTTCAACCTGTCTACATATGAGTTAAAGGAAACGCCAATTTCTGTTGCTATTGAGGAAGCCTTAACAATACCTTTTATGGGAACACATCGAGTCGTAATCGTTAAGGATCCACATTTTTTAACTGGAAAGGATCAATCAAAGGTTGAGCATGATTTAAAGGCTTTTGAGAATTATTTGGTAAATCCGATTCCCGAAACAATTTTTATTATTGTTGCTCCATATGAAAAACTTGATGAACGAAAAAAAATCGTTAAACTGTTAAAAAAAGAAGCAGAAGTCCTTGAAGCTGTTCCATTTTCTGAACAGGAGATGGAGAAGTGGCTTGATAGTCGTGTGAAAAAATATCATGTTGAAATAACCAAACCCGGTAAAGAGAAACTCATTCAACTACTTGGGAATAGCTTAATTATGATTGCCGGGGAAATTGAAAAACTTGCTCTATATGCTGGAGAAGGTGGAGTTATTGATGAATTAACTGTTCAACAATTAGTTTCGAAAACAACGGAGCAGGATGTTTTTTCCTTAGTAGATCATGTCGTCCATCGGAGAAAGCAAGCAGCTCTTCAAGTTTTTTATGATTTAATAAAACAGAAGGAAGAACCAATAAAGATACTATCTTTACTGGCACGTCAGTTTCGAATTTTATATCAAGTCAAGGAACTCTCAAGTCGAGGTTATTCTCAGCAAAACATTGCAGGTACTTTAAAGCTGCATCCTTATGTCGTTAAATTAGCAAACCAACAAGCGAATTTGTTTGATGAAAAAAATTTATTGCGATTTATTGATGAACTAGCTGAAACTGACTACAAAATCAAAACAGGTAAAATGGATAAACAACTTGCGTTAGAACTGTTTATCATAAGGGTATTAGGTGGGGAATAATTCCGTATTTCTAAAAACTACAAAAGAATATTTTTACTAAAGGCTCTTTTCTAAAACATTGCTCCTGCGGTTACTCGTCGCACAAAAAAACATGTTGCTTTTTAACCTAAAAAAATTGGAAAGATTCCTTAGATGAAGATATCACCCAATAAATTGAGTAAGAAAAGAGCACTACTTACTAAATAAGTAGTGAAATCTTAGTATTTACTTAAGCAACAAACTTTGCGAAAATAGCCTTACTAAAAAAGGGCTGACTGTTGTCAGGTTCCTCTAATGAGGAGCTTGACAACAGTAGCCCTTTTTTCATTTTCATATAATTATTATGCTGAAAGCTCGTTTAATTTCTTCGCTAGGCGAGATTTTTGACGAGATGCCGCATTTTTATGAATTAAACCTTTTGTTGCAGCTTTATCAAGCTTTTTGGTTGCAACCAAGAACGCTTTTTTAGCTTCTTCAACTTCGTTGCCTTCTACCTTAGCTTCGAAAGTTTTGATAGCTGTACGAAGTGCAGATTTAACTGAAGCATTTTGAGCACGACGTTTTTCACTTGTTTTTACGCGTTTGATAGCTGATTTAATATTTGGCATTCCTTTCACCTCCTTGATGCAACCGGATAAATTGCGAATATATAAGTACAACACATTGCATTGTAACAAAACTCTGGACTAATTGCAATAGGGGATTGAAAAGGAGAATAGCATAAAACTATACAGGGAACAATTTGTATAGAAAAAGTTATGAGGGGTGCTTATTATGTCTAAGGAAATTAATCTTGAGCAATATAACGTTCGAACTGATTTAGCTCTTGAGGCTCACGAGTTAGTCCAAGAAAGAGAAGCTAGAGGTCAATCAGAGCAAAAGCAAACAATCAATGGAGTTATTGTTAAAGAACGTGAAGAAGAGGGAGTACATATAACAACAGTTGATATTACTGAAGAAGGTGCCCAAAGGTTAGGGAAAAAACCAGGAAGTTATTTAACATTTGAGATTCAGGGCATCCGTAATAAAGATACTGAATTACAAGAAAAAGTTGAACGTGTTTTTGCAAAGGAATTTAATCAATTTTTAAAACAATTAGGGATTAGCAAGGATGCAAGTTGTTTAGTCGTTGGGTTAGGGAATTGGAATGTTACACCGGATGCCCTAGGTCCGATCGCGGTAGAAAATTTATTAATAACAAAACATATTTTCGAACTGCAACCAGAACAAATATCAGACGGCTTCCGTCCTGTAAGTGCTCTTACTCCAGGTGTCATGGGGATCACTGGTATTGAAACGAGCGATATCATCCATGGAGTAATTGAAAAAACGAAGCCCGATTTCGTCATTGCAATTGATGCCCTAGCGGCAAGATCTATTGAAAGAGTAAATACAACGATTCAAGTATCTGATTCCGGAATACATCCTGGATCTGGGGTTGGAAATAAGCGTAAGGAACTTAGTAAAGAAACTCTAGGTATTCCTGTTATAGCAGTGGGAATTCCAACGGTAGTTGATGCCGTTTCGATTACTAGCGATACAATTGACTTTGTTCTTAAACATTTTGGCAGAGAGATGCGAGAAGGAAAGAAACCATCTCGTTCCTTAACCCCTGCTGGGATGACGTTTGGTGAAAAGCGAGTTCTTACAGACGAGGATCTTCCTGAACTTGAAACTAGACAAAATATCATGGGAATGATTGGTGGTTTAGAAGAAGAAGAGAAACGCCAATTAATTCGTGAGGTACTCGCACCACTAGGACACAATCTAATGGTGACACCAAAAGAAGTAGATGTGTTCATCGAAGATATGGCCAATGTTATTGCAGCGGGACTAAACGCAGCCCTTCACGGAGATGTAGATCAAGATAATGTTGGGATGTACACTCACTAAAGCTTTGAGTGTTGAGTTTTGAGTTAAGAGTTATGTGGGTTTTGCTTCGAAGCATTCCAATCATAAAAACTCAACACTCAAAACTCAAAACTTTTAAAAAAAGTTCTACCCCTTCATTCTTTGTCATACACATAATGTAGACAAGCTTGAAAGGGTGAGATCATGTCTTCTAGAAAGTTTAAAAGTATTACGTTTTCGTTAAATAGGACAAGTATTAAGCGGCTTGCGGTCCTCGTAATTGTTGGGGTGATTGCCTTATTTATTATTACTGGGATGCTTACCGCTTTTGAACCTGGATATGGAATATCTTCTTCAACTGTACATGCATGGAGTTCCTATGTATCAAGTGATGCATTAATGTACATGATGGGTACTGAAAACCCATATTTTACGCAAGTTTTGCCAGAAGAAAGTGAACCGCCTAAAATCTCAGCACTAGCATTTGAATTGGCTACTAGTTTAAATCCGGATGACCCCAGAAGTTTACTTGGAAGAGAACTACCTGGGTTTGCCTTATTTGATGGAAAAATTATCGTCGCTGGTGAAGGAACCGATTATACGAATATGCCAATTGAATCGGCACCGCCGATGGAAGTGATGATGGCTGAAAGGGAAGCATCTCAAGAAAGTTTGGATAAATTAGATAAAGCAGCAGAGGAGTTTCCACCACCACAAGTAACAACTGATGGAAGAAAAGTAGTTCACATTATTCATTCTCATAGTCGTGAATCATTTTTACCAGAGTTAAAAGATACAAATGTCCCGAATCAGGCTTTTCATTCAGAAGTGAACATTACACTTGTCGGCGAACGCTTAGGTCGTGAATTAGAAAAAAGGGGAATAGGTGTTGAAGTTGATAAAAGTGATATCGGTTCAATGCTGAGTCAACGTGGTTGGGTATATGGTCAGTCATACGATGCGTCACGCGAGATTGTTAAAGAAGCAATAAGTACGAATGGCGATTTGGAGTTTTTCTTTGACTTACATCGAGATGGTGTAGGAAGGGAAATTACTACAGTAACGATAAATGGTGTTGAGTACGCTCGAACTTTTTTTGTTATCGGTGAAAACAATAAAAATTTCGAGAAAAATGCTAAACTCGCTGCAGAACTTCATGAAATGCTGGATAAGAAATATCCAGGGCTGAGTAGAGGGGTTATCGCAAAGGGTGGATCTGGTTCAAATGGACGATACAATCAGGATTTATCGCCAAACTCAATCTTAGTTGAATTTGGTGGAGTTGAAAATACTCTAGAAGAAACCTATCGCTCTGCAGAAGCCTTTGCAGAAGTATTTAGTGAATTCTATTGGAATGCACAAAAAGTAAATAAACAGTAATGTTGGAGGTGTAAACGGATGAGTAAATTTTTATTAAAATGTTTTTTTACGACAACAATCTTATTTTTAGGAGTATTAATCGGTATACAGGTCGCAAGCAATAGTATGGTTAAGATGACTGGTGATAGCCAGTTTGCCCTAACAAAGCCTGTAGAAAAAATAGAGGTTCAGTCCGTTCACACCGAAACCGTTACTAGTAATCCAAGAGAATTAACTAGTCATGATTTAAAAGGGAAACAAGCGAAGCTAGAACAAATTGAAACGTTTAATTTATTTTCACAAATGGGAGCTAAGCTCTCGGATGGGCTTAATGTTGTATTTTCGAATTTACTTTCAAAGTTGACATCGACAATTGGGAATATTTTGACGTAAAAGACTGCTTCTAGCAGTCTTTTTAGTGCGTAACCACTGTTAACGATTAAAATCTGTCAGCTGTTTTTGGCATATTTTAAGAAAAAATGATCCCTATGAATACATAAAATCCTATTTTTGAGTAATCTAAAAGGTCACTAAACTAAAATAGATTGAAACAACACCTTGCTATTGTTATAATTTATTCTATGTGTATTGGCAATTCTAAAAGATGGGCCAAGAATATAAATACTTAATTAGAAGCTGGAAAGATGTATATCTGCAGCGCCATGTCCCTCATACTGTTCAAATTCGCAGGTAAATCGTGATAGTGCGCACTTTTTATCCGTTAGAACTTTTACTTTTGGGGCTTAAATGGGCGCTTGCGCTTTTTAAAAGATATAAAGTTAAAAAATTTAAAAGTTGTCTAGCTACGAGAGCCAGCGGCTCGAGGTCAAATAACCTGCCGAGGAAAAAGGATTTCACTTTTTCTTAGATAAAAAAGTGAAAAAGCACACTTTTGCTCCTGCGATTACTCGTCGCAAAGCTGCAAGAGGTGTTTTCAAGAAGTAGCTTTCCTGTCAGAACATTTGCTTGTCGCCGCTAAACAGGCCCTCTGCGCTTTTATTATATAGGAGTGATGAATTCATGAATAAAGAAGAACGATTAAAACGTCGAGAGAAAATCCGTAACTTTTCGATTATTGCTCATATAGATCACGGGAAATCAACGTTAGCAGACCGTATTCTAGAAAAAACAAGTGCATTAACGCAACGGGAAATGAAAGACCAAATGCTAGATGCAATGGATTTAGAAAGAGAACGAGGCATAACGATCAAATTAAATGCCGTCCAGTTAACGTATAAAGCGAAAGATGGAGAAGAATATATTTTTCACTTAATTGATACTCCAGGTCACGTTGACTTCACTTATGAAGTGTCAAGAAGCTTAGCGGCTTGTGAAGGTGCCTTATTGATTGTTGACGCTGCCCAAGGTATTGAAGCACAAACACTAGCGAATGTATATTTGGCACTTGATAATGATCTAGAGATTTTACCTGTTATAAATAAAATTGACTTACCGAGTGCAGAACCTGAACGAGTGAAAAAGGAAGTCGAAGATATCATTGGCTTAGATACATCTGATGCAGTTTTAGCCTCTGCAAAAAACGGGATTGGAATTGAAGAAATATTAGAACAAGTAGTTCAGAAGGTTCCTGCTCCAAGTGGTGATCCAGAAGGACCTTTACAGGCACTGATCTTTGATTCTTTATATGACCCTTACCGAGGAGTCGTCGTTTACATTCGAATTGTAGAGGGCACGGTAAAGCCTGGTCAAAAAATTCGGATGATGGCAACTGGAGCGGAATTTGAAGTAATTGAAGCTGGAGTATTTACGCCAAAACCAGTAAAACGGGACGAGCTAACAGTAGGGGATGTAGGTTTCTTAACAGCCTCTATTAAAAATGTTGGTGATACTCGAGTCGGGGATACAATTACAAGTGTTTCTAACCCTGCCAAGGAACCATTAGCAGGTTACCGTAAAATGAACCCAATGGTGTTCTGTGGACTTTATCCGTTGGATACAAATGATTACAACGACTTAAGAGATGCTCTAGAGAAATTAGAACTAAATGATGCTTCTCTGCAATATGAACCAGAAACGTCTCAAGCATTAGGCTTTGGTTTTCGTTGTGGCTTCTTAGGATTATTGCATATGGAAATTATCCAAGAGCGTATTGAAAGAGAATTTAATATTGACCTTATTACGACAGCACCAAGTGTTATTTACCAGGTAACTTTAACAAGTGGTGAGGAAATGCGTATTGATAACCCTTCAAAAATGCCTGATCCACAAGTGATCGACTTTGTTGAAGAACCATACGTGAAAGCTTCGATCATGGTTCCAAATGATTACGTTGGTTCAGTCATGGAAATATGTCAACGAAAACGTGGGAATTATCTCGATATGCAATATCTAGATGCGAACCGTGTAACTCTAGCATACGACATTCCATTATCAGAAATTGTTTACGACTTCTTTGATCAACTAAAATCAAGTACAAAAGGTTATGCTTCATTTGATTATGAACTAATTGGTTATAAGCAATCGAAACTAGTGAAAATGGATATTATGTTAAATGCTGAAAAAGTAGACGCATTATCTGTAATTGTTCACCGTGATGCAGCTTACGAACGAGGGAAAGTAATTGTTGAAAAGCTGAAAGAATTAATCCCACGTCAACAATTCGAAGTTCCAGTTCAAGCAAGTATTGGACAAAAAATTATTGCACGTTCAACCATCAAGGCTATTCGTAAAAACGTTCTAGCTAAATGTTATGGGGGAGACATTTCCCGTAAACGTAAGCTTCTTGACAAGCAAAAAGAAGGTAAAAAGCGGATGAAGAGTGTCGGAAGTGTTGAAGTTCCACAGGAAGCATTCATGGCCGTACTTAAGATGGACGATAGCAAATAAATGATTTAAAAGGGAGAACCGTAGATGGAAATTCTACGGTTTTTCTACGCAAACTAAATTCAGTTAAGAGTGTAGAGTTTTGAGTTATGAGTTTTTGTAAGATAAGCTTCGATGCAAATCTTTCAAGTAACTCAAAACTCAACCCTCAAAACTCAAAACTACATTAAAGAAGAAGGTGAACCCGTGTCTAAGCCAAAAGCAGTCTATATCCATATCCCTTTCTGTGAGCAGATTTGTCATTATTGTGATTTTAATAAAGTGTTTCTTAAAGGCCAGCCAGTAGATGAATACGTCGCAGCCGTCGAACAAGAAATGAAAGCCACAGTGGCAAAATTTCCTTTTGATGTTATTGACACTGTCTACATTGGTGGAGGCACACCATCAGCTTTATCAGCCACTCAGTTAGAGACCCTCTTAAGAGCGATTAATCAGATTTTTAAACCAAGTGGAGAATTTACTATTGAATTAAATCCTGGAAATGCTGATGCTGAAAAATTAGCAGTTATGAAAGCAGGAGGAATTAACCGTTTAAGTATTGGTGTTCAAGCTTTTCAAAAAGATTTGCTTCAAAAGATTGGCAGGACCCATGAAGAGAAAGATATTTATGAAACAATTGCAAGTGCTAGAAAACATGGGTTGGACAATATTTCAATTGACTTAATGTTCGGTTTACCTCAGCAAACAACTGAGATGTTTGCTGAAACTTTACAAAAAGCCATTGAGTTAGAAGTTCCACATTTTTCGGCATATTCTCTAAAGATAGAAGAAAAAACAGTCTTTCACCAACTGTTTCGAAAAGGGAAGCTGCAACTCCCTCCAGAAGATGATGAAGTAGCAATGTATGATCTGTTAATTAACACGTTAATCAGTAGCGGATATGAGCATTATGAAATCAGCAATTTTGGAAAAAAGGGATTTGAAAGCAAACACAATTTAACCTATTGGAACAATGAAGAATATTATGGTATCGGTGCGGGGGCGCATGGTTATGTCTACGGAAATAGGCATGCGAATGCTGGCCCAATAAAAAAGTACCTATCTCTTATTGAGACTACAGGTGTTTCAACTATTGAAAGTCATAAAGTAACAGACAATGAAAAAATCGAAGAGGAAATGTTTCTCGGACTTAGAAAAATTGAGGGAGTATCTGTTTCACTTTTTACAGAGCGATATCAAAAATCACCCTACGATCTTTTTGGAAAAGAAATTCAGCAATTAAGAGAACAAGGTCTATTAAAAGTAAGTAACGATAGGATTGCATTAACAAGGAGAGGATTATTTGTAGCTAACGAAGTATTTGAAAAATTCCTTCTTAATTAGTGTAGGGTGTAGTTCATACAAGCAAGACGGAGTTAAAAAAATGTCTAGACACTAAAGGGATTTATAGCACTTCGATCACTTCGAGCTTTAAGTCTAAAATCTACACTCAAAACTCCAAACTATCTTTTCAATATCATTGACAACGAGCCTAGATTTTTGGTAATTTATTATTGTTAGTAATTAGCACTCGACATAGATGAGTGCTAACAGAGGTGATATGATATGTTAACAGAGCGACAATTATTGATACTAAAAGCTATTGTTGATGATTACATTCGTTCCGCTGAACCAGTTGGTTCTAGAAGTGTGTCTAAAAGAGAAGACATCTCGTATAGCCCTGCTACCATCAGAAATGAGATGGCAGATTTAGAAGAACTCGGTTTTCTTGAAAAGCCACACAGTTCTGCTGGTAGAATACCTTCGCAAAAAGGCTATCGCTACTATGTAGATCAATTATTATCACCAGAAGAAATAGATAAGCCAGAGTTTGTTGACGTTAAATCTTTGTTCGTCCAAAAAATCCAGGAAGTTGAGCAAGTGATTGAACAATCAGCCCAAATTTTATCTAATTTGACGAGCTACACTTCAATTGCCTTGGGACCTGAAGTTTTTGAAACGAAGTTGCAGCATTTGCAAATCATTCCACTTTCAAAAGATACGGGAGTTGCCATTATCGTTACTGATACTGGTCATGTTGAGAAACAGTCCATCAAAATTCCTGAGGGAATGGAGTTATCAGATATTGAAATAATGGTGAACATTTTAAATGAGCGCCTTAAGGGAGTTTCAATGCTGGAGCTGAGAGGGAAGATCTTTTCTGAGGTTGGGGACGTGCTTAAAATGCACATCACGAACTATAAAGATATGCTGAAAATGGTTGAGCAATCGTTGAAACAAGAAAAGAATGACAAAATCTTTTTTGGTGGAAAAACAAACATCTTCTCTCAGCCGGAGTTTCGAGACGTTGATAAAGTTAAGCAAATAGTAGAGATGTTTGAAGAAAAGCAACTAATTCATCAAATATTTAGATCTGAAAACTCTGGGATTACAGTGAAAATAGGCCAAGAAAATAAACTACAGGCCATTGATCAGTGTAGTGTGATAACTGCGACTTATACTGTTGATGGAAAGCACTTAGGGACGATTGGAATTCTTGGACCAACCAGAATGGAATATCGGCGTGTGATTAGTGTCTTAGATTACCTATCTAAAGGTATGACAAATACATTAACTAGTTTGTATCAAAGGAATAAGTAATGGCAATATTGACAAAGAGTGAAAAAAATCTATCATTCTAATTGGTCGTTCATTTTCCCTCGATGATCGAAACTTCGATGATCGAGGAAGATTTCAAATATAGAGTAGTTATTTTGTTAGGGAGGTGAAATAGTTGGATCAAGCAAAACAACAAACACAAGAAGAACAAACAGATGTTCAAGCTGAAGTAGTTGAAAATGATGTTGTTAAGGCAGAACAACTAGATACAGAAGATGCAACTCAAGAACTTTTAACAGAAGAAGAAAAGCAAATTCAAGCACTTCAAGCGGAAGTGAAAGAATTGAATAATCGCCTTCTACGTTCGCAAGCGGATTACGATAATTTCCGTCGCAGAACTAGGCAAGATATGGAGGCGGCTACTAAATTTAGGGCACAAAGCCTTATAGAAGACTTAATCCCAGCCATCGATAACTTTGATCGTGCTTTAGCGGTAAAGGTAGAAAGTGATGATGCAAAAAGCTTGTTACAAGGAATGGAAATGGTTTATCGCCAACTTACTGATGCATTAAAAACTGAAGGCTTACAAGTAATTGATGCAGTTGGACAAAGTTTTGACCCACACTACCATCAAGCTGTTATGCAGGTCGAAAGTGACGAGTTTGAACCAAATCAGGTAGTTGAGGAACTTCAAAAAGGCTACAAATTAAAAGACCGTGTCATTCGACCGTCAATGGTTAAGGTTAGTCAATAATAGAAGGATTACATATATTTTTAGGAGGAATAATCAATGAGTAAAGTTATAGGTATTGATTTAGGTACAACAAATTCATGTGTAGCTGTAATGGAAGGTGGGGAAGCAACAGTTATCCCTAATCCAGAAGGAAATCGTACAACTCCATCAGTTGTTGCATTTAAAAATGGTGAGCGTTTAGTTGGTGAAGTTGCCAAGCGTCAAGCAATTACGAACCCAAATACGATCCAATCTATCAAACGTTATATTGGTACTGACCATAAAGTAGAAGTAGAAGGTAAACAATATACTCCACAAGAAATTTCAGCAATCATTCTGCAAAAACTTAAGGAAGATGCAGAAGCATATCTTGGTGAAAAAGTAACAAAGGCTGTTATTACTGTACCTGCATACTTCAATGACTCTCAACGTCAAGCAACAAAAGATGCTGGTAAAATTGCTGGTTTAGAAGTTGAGCGTATCGTCAATGAGCCAACTGCAGCTGCTCTAGCCTATGGTCTTGAAAAGCAAGAAGAGCAAACAATTCTTGTATATGATCTTGGTGGAGGTACGTTTGACGTATCGATCCTTGAATTAGGAGAAGGTTTCTTCGAAGTTAGAGCAACATCAGGAGACAATAAGCTTGGTGGAGATGACTTTGACCAAGTAATTATTGACCACTTAGTAGCTGAATTCAAGAAAGAAAATTCGATCGATTTAGCTCAAGATAAAATGGCATTACAACGTTTAAAAGATGCTGCAGAAAAAGCAAAGAAAGATTTATCAGGTGTAACATCAACGCAGATTTCTCTACCGTTTATTACGGCTGACGCTACAGGACCTAAGCACTTAGAGTTGACATTAACTCGTGCGAAGTTTGAAGAACTTTCAAGCAACCTTGTAGAACGTACGATGGGACCTACTCGTCAAGCTTTGAAAGATGCTGGAATGACACCAAGTGACATTCACAAAGTTGTTCTTGTTGGTGGATCTACACGTATTCCTGCTGTACAAGAAGCAATCAAAAAGTTAACTGGGAAAGACCCTCATAAAGGCGTAAACCCTGATGAAGTAGTTGCGTTAGGGGCAGCTGTTCAAGCAGGTGTTTTGACTGGTGAAGTTAAAGATGTTGTTTTACTAGACGTAACTCCGCTATCTCTTGGTATTGAAACAATGGGGGGCGTATTTACAAAACTGATTGATCGTAACACAACAATTCCAACTAGTAAGTCACAAGTATTCTCGACTGCTAGTGATAATCAACCTTCTGTTGATATTCACGTACTTCAAGGTGAGCGTCAAATGGCTGCTGATAACAAAACATTAGGTAGATTCCAGTTATCGGATATTCCACCAGCACCACGTGGTATCCCACAAATTGAAGTTACATTTGATATCGATGCAAACGGAATTGTGAATGTTAAGGCAAAAGACCTTGGAACTAATAAAGAACAATCAATTACAATTACATCTTCTTCAGGTTTAACTGATGATGAAATTGAAAAAATGGTGAAAGATGCGGAAGCAAATGCTGAAGCGGATAAGAAGCGTCGTGAAGAAGTAGATCTTCGCAATGAAGCAGATCATTTAGTCTTTACAACAGAGAAGACTTTAAAAGACCTTGAAGGTAAAGTTGATGAAGCTGAAGTAGCAAAAGCTAATGAAGCAAAAGAAAAGGTTAAAACTGCTTTAACTGGAACTGATATCGAAGCAATTAAAACGGCTAAAGATGAACTTCAAGAATTAGTTCAAGCTCTATCTGTTAAGCTTTACGAACAAGCAGCACAAGCGGCTCAAGCAGCACAAGGCGGGGAAGACGCTCAAGCTGGGGAAACAAAAGCAGACGACAATGTTGTTGATGCAGAGTATGAAGAAGTAAAGGAAGATAAGAAATAAATCTTCTTTCTAAAGAGATTAGAGAAAAAAGTCAAAGTCCCGCTCTATAGGCTTTGACTTTTTTCCACATTAACACAAAAGTAGGTCTCTACTTCACATTTTTTAGGGATAGTGTTAAGATATTCGTTATGTAATAAATTCGGGAGTGGGTTCAATGAGTAAACGAGACTTTTATGATGTGTTAGGGGTCGACAAAAACGCATCTGCAGAAGAAATTAAAAAATCATACCGGAAATTAGCTCGTCAATACCATCCAGACGTAAATAAAGAAGCGGATGCTGAGAGTAAGTTTAAGGAAGTAAAAGAAGCTTATGATACGCTAAATGATCCGCAAAAGAAGGCTCATTATGATCAATTTGGTCATACTGATCCAAATCAAGGTTTTGGTGGCGGTGACTTCGGCGGTGGTTTTGGTGATATATTTGATATGTTCTTTGGCGGTGGTGCTTCAAGAAGAAATCCGAATGCACCAAGGCAAGGAGCAGATTTGCAATATACGATGACTTTAGAGTTTAAAGAAGCTGTTTTTGGGAAAGAAACAGATATCGAAATTCCTAAAGAAGAAACGTGTGATACATGTTTTGGAAGTGGTGCTAAGCCTGGTACAAAACCAGAAACATGTTCTCATTGTAATGGCTCAGGGCAATTAAATGTTGAACAAAACACACCATTTGGACGTGTTGTAAATAGACGTGTTTGTAACCATTGTGATGGTACTGGGAAATTTATTAAAGACAAATGTAAAACTTGTGCAGGAAAAGGTAAAGTCCGTAAACGAAAAAAAATCCACGTTAAGATTCCTGCTGGAATTGACAGTGGTCAACAAATTCGTTTATCTGGCCAAGGAGAAGCAGGGGTAAATGGAGGTCCTCCAGGTGATCTATATGTTGTCTTCAATGTGAAACCACATGAGTTTTTCGAGCGTGATGGAGATGATCTATACTGTGAAATGCCAATTACCTTTGTTCAAGCAACATTAGGTGATGAGGTTGAAGTTCCTACATTACAAGGCAAAATTAAATTGAAAATACCTGCTGGTACACAAACAGGAACGAATTTTAGGCTTAGAGGAAAAGGAATTCCAAATGTACGTGGGTATGGCCAAGGTGATCAACATATCAAGGTTCGAGTTATCACACCAAAGAATCTAACAGAAAAGCAAAAAGACTTGCTTAGAGAATTTGGAGAATTAACAGGAAATCAAGCTCAAGATGAACAAAATGAAAACTTTTTCTCAAAAGTTAAGCGTGCGTTTAAGAGCTTTAATGATTAATTAAAATTAATGAGGAAGATGGAGTTGGTATTCATATGAAATGGTCAGAATTAAGTATTCATACAACACAAGAGGCTGTTGAACCTGTATGTAACATCTTACATGAAGCAGGTGCTAGTGGGGTAGTAATTGAAGATCCTGAAGACCTTGTGAAGGAACGGGAAGATCATTTTGGTGAAATCTATCAGCTATCTCCTAACGATTATCCTGAAGAAGGAGTTATCATTAAAGCTTACCTTCAAGTGAATAGTTTTCTAGGTGAAACTGTTGACGGCATTAAAGATGCCATCAACGGTTTGCTCATTTATGGAATTGATATTGGTCATAACACAGTTAAAATAAGTGAAGTAAATGAAGAAGAGTGGGCGACTGCATGGAAGAAATACTATAAGCCTGTAAAAATCTCTAAGTACATTACGATTACTCCAACTTGGGAAGAGTATATTCCACAGAGTGAGGACGAATGCATTATTGAACTTGATCCTGGGATGGCCTTTGGAACTGGGACACATCCAACCACAGTACTCTGCATCCAGGCAATTGAAAAGAAGATTACTGCTAACGATCATGTCATTGATGTCGGAACTGGTACCGGCGTTTTAAGCATTGCGGCGGCAAAATTAGGAGCAGAAAAAGTCCTAGCGCTTGATTTAGACGAGGTTGCCGTGCAAAGTGCTACAATAAACGTGAAGCTTAATAAAGTTCAAGATACTGTTACTGTAAAACAAAATAATTTACTTGAACAAGTGACAGGAGAGGTCGATGTAGTAGTCGCAAATATTTTAGCCGAAGTAATCTTGCGCTTTATTGATGATGCTAGAAGGATCCTTAAAAATGATGGCACATTTATCACATCCGGCATTATTAGAAATAAAAGACAGGAAGTTGAACATGCGCTATTAGAAAACGGCTTTATTATTGAGGAAACACTTGAAATGGATGATTGGATCGCCTTTATTGCAAAGAACAACAAATAATTGTAGATGTTTGAACTGCAAAACTTGAGCCAAAAGCAAGGCTCAAGTTTTGTAAGTAATTCCTTTTGGTGGTGGAACTTGTGCAAAGGTATTTTGTAGCAAATAATCAGCTAAATGACTTAAATTTTTCGATTAGTGGCGAAGACGTGAAGCACATAACTAAGGTCATGAGAATGGACCAAGGAGATCAACTGATTTGCATTAATGAAGATGGTCTCGTAGCCTTATGTGAAATTGTCACTACCTCCAATCATGCAGTCAGTGGCACTGTCGTTAAAGTGTTAACTGAACAAACGGAACTTCCGGTAAAAGTTACCGTTGCACAAGGGCTTCCTAAAGGTGATAAACTAGAGTTAATTGTCCAAAAAGGAACAGAGCTTGGAGCACATGCTTTTTTGCCTTTCGGAGCTCATCGTTCTATTGTAAAGTGGGACGATAAAAAAGCTGAAAAAAAATTAGAACGCCTCGGAAAAATTGCGAAAGAGGCTGCTGAGCAATCGTACCGAAACGTCATTCCTAAGGTATTGAATAGCTTATCTTTTAAACAGCTTGTTAAAGAAAGTGTACACTATGACATTAAAATAGTTGCATTCGAAGAACAAGCGAAGCAAGGTGAAAAAACAAATTTAGTTACAACTCTTCAAAAGACCAAAGCTGGAGACTCTATCTTAGTAGTGATTGGACCTGAAGGTGGCTTAACGGGTGAAGAGGTAACAGAACTAGAAAAGGTAGGCTTTATTCCCTGCTCTTTTGGACCAAGAATTTTACGAACGGAAACTGCTGCAATGTATTTTTTAAGTGCAGTTTCATATCATTTTGAGATGTTGAGGTGATGAGTATGCCGTCAGTTGCATTTCATACGTTAGGGTGTAAAGTTAACCATTATGAAACAGAAGCAATTTGGCAATTATTCCAACAAAATGGCTATGAGAAGAAAGATTTTGAAACAATAGCCGATGTTTATGTGATAAATACATGTACTGTAACAAATACAGGTGACAAAAAAAGTAGACAAGTAATTCGTAGGGCTGTTCGTAGAAATCCTGATGCAGTTATTTGTGTGACAGGTTGTTATGCCCAAACGTCTCCTGCCGAAATTATGAATATTCCTGGTGTTGATATCGTTGTTGGTACACAAGATCGTACGCGAATGCTTGAATACATTGAACAGTATAATCTTGAACGTCAGCCTATTAATGCAGTTGGTAATATTATGAAGGCTAGGGTTTATGAGGAGCTAGACGTACCAGCTTTTACAGATCGTACTCGTGCCTCTTTGAAGATACAAGAAGGATGTAATAACTTCTGTACGTTTTGCATCATTCCATGGGCTAGAGGTTTAATGCGCTCGCGTGACCCTAAAGATGTTATTAAACAAGCTACACAACTTGTTGCTGCTGGCTATAAGGAAATTGTTCTTACAGGTATTCATACAGGTGGGTATGGTGAGGACATGAAGGATTATAGTTTAGCCAAGCTTCTAAAAGAGTTAGAATCTGTTAAAGGCTTAAAGAGAATACGAATTTCGTCGATTGAAGCAAGCCAAATTTCCGATGAAGTTATTCAGGTAATCAATGACTCTGAAAAAATTGTTCGCCATTTGCATATTCCGCTTCAATCTGGCTCTGATACAGTTTTGAAGAGAATGCGTCGTAAGTATACAATGGAATTCTTTGCTGAACGTCTTGATCGTTTGAAAGAAGCTTTACCAGGTCTTGCTGTGACTAGTGATGTAATCGTCGGTTTTCCAGGGGAAACTGCTGAAGAGTACCAGGAAACGTTTGATTTTATTGCAAAACATAAGTTTTCAGAGTTACATGTTTTCCCTTATTCGAAACGAACAGGTACCCCTGCAGCCAGAATGGAAGACCAGGTTGATGAGGAAGTAAAAAATGAAAGAGTTCATAAGTTAATTGAGCTATCTAACCAATTGGCTAAAGAATACGCTTCACAGTTCGAAGGAGAAGTACTAGAGGTTATTCCTGAGGATCGTGATGATCAAGAAAGTGGTTATTTTATTGGATACACGGATAATTATTTAAAAGTGAAATTTGCTGCTTCAGAAGATATGATTGGAAAGCTAGTGAAAGTTAAAATTGCTAAAGCGGGTTATCCTGTTAATTATGGTGAATTTGTCCGGGTAATTGAAGATGAGTTGCATGAAATAGAAGTAAATAGTTAATTCTAACTCCTAGCAAGGTTTCTTGTTAGGAGTTTTTAGTTATTATCTTAAGGCTCTTTTCTAAACGCTTTTTTCTAAAAGATTGCTCCTGCGGTTACTCGTCGCACAAAAAAACTTGTTGCTTTTTAACCTAAAATAATTGGAGAAATTTGTTAGATGAAGATATCACCCATTAAATTGAGTAAGAAAAGAGCACTACCTACTAAATAAGTAGTGAAATCTTAGTATTTACTCAAGCAACAAACTTTGCGAAAACAGTCTATATTAAATATAGTATTTTCAAAATATTAATGATATGATGTGAGATGTACGTACAACTTAAAAAGGGGGTAAAATCTATGAGTGAACATTTAGCGCGTATGATCGATCATACTCTACTAAAAGCAAATGCAACAGAGGCAGAAATCATTACATTAGCAAACGAAGCAAAGGAATATAATTTTGCTTCTGTATGTGTTAATCCAACATGGGTACATAAAACAGCGGAAATTCTTCAAGGAACGGAAGTAAAGGTTTGTACCGTTATTGGTTTTCCATTAGGTGCAACAACTTCAGCAGTTAAGGCGTTCGAAACAAAAAATGCCATTGAAAATGGGGCTACTGAAGTTGATATGGTAATTAATATAAGTGCACTAAAAGATAAGAATTATGAGTTAGTTGAGCAGGATATCCGTGCTGTAGTTGAAGCTGCCAAAGGGAAAGCACTAACAAAAGTAATTATTGAAACATCCTTATTATCTGATGAAGAAAAAGTTCAGGCATGCGAACTAGCTGTGAAGGCTGGAACAGATTTTGTTAAGACTTCTACAGGATTTTCTACTGGTGGGGCTACTGTGGCAGACATTGCCTTAATGAGAAAAACAGTCGGTCCTGACATCGGTGTAAAAGCATCAGGAGGCGTTCGTGACCGGGAAACTGCACTCGCAATGGTAGAAGCAGGTGCAACCCGAATTGGGGCTAGCGCAGGGATATCTATCGTTAAAGGTGAAAAATCAGACGCAACCTACTAAAAAGTGAGCCATTGGCTCACTTTTTTAGTTTTTAGTTAGGAGTTAAGAGTTAAATTAGCAAGCTACGAAGCAAAGCAAAAAAAACTCAAAACTCAAAACTCAAAACTCTACACTCTGAACTGCTCTTTCCCATGTAACGTGTTTATCAAATTAGCGAACAGTGCTACGAAAGGTAAAACTGCTAAGGATGAGATGATATTAAAGATCGTACCTGCATGTGCTAACTGTAGATTCGGAATCGTTGTTAAGCTAGCAGATACTGTGCCTAGCCAACCGATAAATGGGAAAAAAACTAAGACCCCAATAATATTTAACCAAATGTGCGCAAAAGCAACTAATTTTGCTGGTCTACTTGCGCCAACGCTTGCTAAGAAAGCAGTTAAACAAGTCCCGATGTTTGCGCCTAGGATTATCCCAATCCCAGCAGGTAGTGCTAATACCTGATCATTCATAAATCCCATAGCAATAGCTGTAGTTGCAGTACTTGATTGAATAAGTGCAGAAAGAACAGCACCGACAGCAATAGCAATCAGGTTGTTTTCGTTTGTTAACTGCAAGAAATTATATGCAGTAGGAATAGAGGCGATAGGATAAGCAAGCTTTTCTAATCCTTGCATTGCTACAAAAATACAGCCTAGACCAAAAGAAACACATCCGAGACAATAGGCGATATGCTTTCTCGTATTTAATAAAATAACGCCAATAACCAACAAAGGAATGACTGCAGATGTAATGTTAAAAGCAATTAATTCAGTCGTAAAACAAGTACCAATATTGGTTCCGAGAATTATCCCGATTGACTGCCTAAACGTTAAGTATCCTGCAGCTACTAAACCTACGGTCATCACCATTACTGCTGAACTACTTTGTAAAATTGCTGTAACAATGGTACCGACTAATAAACCTTTCCAAGGTGTACTAGTCATCTTCATTAAAGTAACTTTTAGTCGGTCTTGTGATAAATTTACTAAACCAGTTCTCATTACCGTCATGCCAAAAAGAAATATCGTTATATAAACAGCAAATAAAGAAAATAATTCTCCCATAAATCTCACCTCTTTATCATTTCTATGGACAAGTGAGTACAGGCATGACTAATAAAAAATAAAAATTAGAAAAAGGTTGTTAGGCCAAGGGGAAGAGGCACTATTTTATTTTTTGAAGGTTAAGGAAGCATAAGCGTTTTTAGAATAAGATGTCTAGCTCAAGCCCCCAGCCCCTCGAGGTCATATAGCCTTCGAGAGAAAAAGTGAACTTCCTACTTAGTAGCGGAAATAATGAAATGTGAAATTCATTAAATCGAAAAAACAATAAAAAAGTTGACCTAAAATTGTCGTTATATTATAATCTTAAAAGACATGTTTTTTCACTGTCGCTAATTAGCGATTGTTTCACTATTTTTTAGCCTCTAATATAGGAGAGCTATGTAAAACATGTTTTCATTGGTTGTTTCGGAGGGAGGGAAATTAAAGATGGCAGAGACTCGTGTTCGCAAAAATGAATCGATTGACGCTGCTCTTCGTCGCTTCAAAAAGTCAATATCTAGAGAAGGTACTTTGGCTGAAGTGAAAAAGCGTAAGCACTATGAAAAGCCTAGTGTAAAACGCAAGAAAAAGTCAGAGGCAGCAAGGAAGCGTAAGTTCTAATAAGAGAGGGTGTTGGATTTGAATCTTCTTGATCGTTTAACTGTTGATATGAAGGAAGCGATGAAGAATAAGGAAAAGCAAAGGCTCTCTGTTATTCGTATGGTTAAATCAGCTTTACAAAACGAAGCGATTAAACTTAAGAAAGAACTTACAGAAGACGAAGCACTCACTGTTCTTAATCGCGAGCTTAAACAACGCAAAGATTCCCTCCATGAGTTTGAAAAGGCTAATCGTGAAGATCTAGCCGAAAAAGTACGAGAAGAAGTTGTTATTTTAAAAGCTTACATGCCAGAGCAATTATCAGAAGAAGAAGTTGCTGAAATCGTCAAATCGACAATCCAAGAAATTGGTGCTACTTCAAAAGCTGATATGGGGAAGGTAATGGGAGCGATTATACCAAAAGTTAAAGGAAAAACTGATGGTTCAGTAGTAAATCGACTTGTACAACAATATTTATCATAAATAAAACAACGTCTTGTCTAGCACAAGGCGTTTTTTATATGCTTAGGTATTTAGATTGATATAGTAAGGTAATGATGAATTTCACTCAATTTAATGAATTTCATATTGTATTATTTCAAATAAGTCTATTTGTAATCATAGAAACTAGCTTGATTTCAGGTGATTATAAAATTCGTTTATTTATTTTTAAAAAAGCGGGAACTTTCCTATACTAGAAACGTATATGTAATGTCTGTTATTTATTGAATTTACATAACTACAAGAAAGGAGGATGTTCATGAGTAAATTAGTAATGAGACGAATGTTTTTTCTATCACTAATCGCCTGTGCTATTGTCATTTGGATAGCACAACCTCCAGCACATAGTCAGTCTAGTAATGATGTAGTTTACTTTATACCTGTCGAGCAATCGGTAGAACGTGGTCTAGAAGCCTTCTTGAGGCGTGCACTTTCTACCGCTGTTGAAGAAGGCGCGACACACATTGTCCTTGAAATAGATACTCCAGGAGGCCTTGTGGATGCTGCCACAGAGATCGCTTACTTAATCAGACAGACAGAAGTCCCGATTACAGCCTATGTTATCGGAAAAGCGTGGTCAGCTGGAGCTTACATAGCCCTAAATGCTGATCAAATTGTCATGGCGCCTGGAACGACTATGGGTTCGGCTGCTGTTATAGATGGTGCTGGAAATGCTGCCGAGGACAAAATGCAGTCAGCATGGCTTGCGACACTCGAAGAGGCTGCAAAGCTTAATGGTCGAGATCCAATTTATGCGAGAGCCATGGCAGATACTAGTGTTAACCTACCAGAAGTAGGAGCTGGAGAGGGGAAACTACTAACTTTAACTTCAGGTGATGCGATTAAAGTAGGGTATGCTGAAGCGATTGCAAATGATCGTGATCATTTGTTAACATTTTTGGAAGCAGAAAATGCCGTAATAAAAGATTTAGAAGTAAGCTTTGCTGAGAAAATTGCCCGGTTTGTAACACATCCTGTAATCATTCCGATCTTACTTTCGATTGGGAGCTTAGGTTTAGTTTTAGAATTGTATTCGCCAGGGTTTGGTATACCAGGAATTATGGGGCTTTCTGCATTGTTTTTATTCTTTTTCGGTCATTTAGTGGCTGGATTTGCTGGATTTGAAGTGGTGATTTTATTTGTTGCGGGTATTGTTCTGATCATTGTAGAAATCTTTTTCCCGGGCTTCGGAATATTTGGTATTCTTGGGATTGTCGCAATTATTGGCAGTATGGTTCTAGCTTCGTATTCAACTGTCAATATTTTGTTGTCGATTTTAATAGCTGTCGTCGTAACAGTTGTCGTTTCTGTGTTCTTCTTTAAGTATTTTGGCTATAAAGGCCCGTTAAAGAAAATGATACTTACGTATGCAACAACGTCAGAGCAAGGATATGTATCTAATCCGACGAGGCAAGAACTTGTAGGTAAGGTAGGCTACACTTCAACAGTGTTAAGACCTTCAGGGACAGTCATTTTTGATGATGAACGACTAGACGTTATATCAGAAGGTGGATTTATCTCACAAGGGAAAAAAGTTAAAATTGTAGCAACTCAAGGCTCTAGAATTGTAGTTCGTGAAGTCGAAGATCAGTCATAGTTTTTACTTACCTTAAGGATAACATTTGCAATGTTCCAATGTTTATGGGTATCTTTAGTAGTGTAGATTAATTTTTTTAAATATTAAGGAGGAAATAAAAAATGCCACAAGAAATCTTTTTACTCATTATTGTAGGTTTATTTATTATTGGTTTTGCGGTGTTATTTACGTTTGTACCAGTAATGCTTTGGATTTCTGCGTTAGCTGCAGGGGTTCGTGTTGGGATTTTCACATTAGTAGGGATGAGACTTCGTCGCGTAATTCCTGCGCGTGTTGTTAATCCGTTAATTAAAGCTGTTAAAGCAGGACTTGAGTTAAACATTAACCAGCTTGAAGGACATTACTTAGCTGGTGGTAATGTCGACCGTGTCGTAAATGCATTAATTGCTGCACAAAGAGCAAACATCGATTTAAGTTTTGAACGTGCTGCTGCGATTGATCTTGCAGGTCGTGATGTGTTAGAAGCGGTTCAAATGAGCGTTAATCCAAAGGTTATTGAAACACCTTTTATTGCTGGTGTTGCTATGGATGGAATTGAAGTAAAAGCAAAGGCACGTATTACAGTTCGTGCAAATATTGACCGCTTAGTCGGGGGTGCTGGTGAAGATACTGTAATTGCTCGTGTAGGGGAAGGGATTGTATCTACCATCGGTTCTGCCAATAGTCATAAAAAAGTATTAGAAAATCCTGATTTAATTTCTCAGACAGTGTTATCTAAAGGGTTAGATGCTGGAACGGCTTTTGAAATATTGTCCATTGATATCGCGGATATTGATATCGGTAAAAATATTGGTGCAGAGCTTCAAACTGACCAAGCGGAAGCTGATAAGAAGATTGCTCAAGCGAAAGCAGAAGAGCGTCGTGCGATGGCTGTCGCGACAGAACAAGAGATGAAGGCAAGAGTAGAAGAAATGAGAGCGAAGGTTGTTGAGTCAGAAGCACAAGTACCACTTGCTATGGCAGAAGCTTTACGATCAGGTAACCTTGGAGTTATGGATTATATGAACATCCAAAACATTATGGCTGATACTGATATGAGAGACTCAATTGGTAAAGCTACTGATGAGGATAAAAAGAAATAAGCAAGGTCCTAAAAACAATGTACCATTTTAGCATTTTTTTCTAGTTCTTACATTAGAAAGGAGGCCGTAAAATATGGAGGATCTCCTAAGAATATTTACAAATCCGATTTTACTTTTCTTTATCATTGGTGCCATTCTCAATTATTTAAAAAAGGGAAATGAACAAGAAGAAGAAAAGGGAAAGAGGAAGCCAGGCTCACCAGTTAGACAAGAAACGCAACAAAAAGAGGTAGATTGGCGAGAAATTTTCCGACAAGAAGCTCAAACGGAGCCAGCTCAAAAGAAGCAACAGCCTCAGTCATATTCTTATAGTGAGCCAAAGGAAATCTCGGCTGAAGTTCAACGTAGAAATGAGCTCTTAGAGAAATACGAAAAAGCGAAGAAAAATAAGGAAACTGCAAAAAGAACCGAGCGCATCTCAAAAGAGTCACCTATATATAAAGACGATATTACAGCATCTAATCCGGTAACGTTAGACTTTTCCAATATTACTAGAGATGAGGCTGTTAAAGGGATCGTTTGGTCAGAGGTACTAGGAAAGCCACGATCCAAAGGCTCATATCGCCCTACTTTAAATACAAGAAGAAAACAAGGTTAAGCATAATGCTTAGCCTTGTTTTTTTTTGTAAGTTGAGTAAACGTTTTTAGTAGTTAATATCCTGCTCCACTGCCCAGCTCCTCGGGAACAAAAACAATTGTTCACTTAAACGCTACCTCTGTGGTCCAGCGGGTCCTAGAGGCAAAGCTACAAGTAGAAACTCTAGAAGTGTGAACGAGGTCAGTTGCTTTTGTCAGGTCTTAACGTTTGCGCTTTTCTTATTCTTTTACTTTGTTTGCCCAAAAAAAAATCACATTTTCAACTTTGCACTTTACATTCTCAATTGTATCTCGTAGCTTTCCTTCTTAGATTAGAAAAAAGTGTGATACCCTTTCAGTTTTGAACATAAAAATGATATGAAAGGGGGTTCGTTACATATGAGGAAGATAAATAAGATGGTCAGAAAATGGATGACAGATAAAATGGAACTTCCTGCAGATGTCATGATGGATCTTCCAAGAATTACGATGATTGGTCAATTGCATATTTATATTGAAAATCACCGTGGCGTCTTAAAATTTTCAAATCAAGAATTAAGATTGTTATTAGAGCAGGGTCAGCTATTAATAAAAGGCAATCATTTTGTTATTAAAACAATTTTACCAGAAGAACTACTGTTAGAAGGAATTATTGACCAAGTCATTTACATAAATGAAAATGCGCAGAAAAAAAGGTAGTTAGGAGTGAAAAGTGAATGAAGAATTCATGGACAAATACAATTTCAGGTTTTTCAAGAATAAAAGTGGTTGGGAAATATACCGAGCTATTCTTGAACAGATGTATTCGGGAAAACGTTTCTATTTGGCATATTCGCCGTGTTGGAGATGAAACAATTGTTTGTTATGTTGCATTAGAAGATGTAAAACGGCTCCGCCCAATTGTTAAAGAAACGAAAGTGAAGTTGTATTTTATTGAGAGAAGGGGAATGCCGTTTTTTGTTAAAAAGATGATATCAAGAACTGGGTTTGTTGCAGGGGTATTAAGCTTTGTCGCTATTTTATTTATTTTATCAAACATGGTTTGGGATGTATCAATTGAAGGGGCATCTCCTAAAGTAGAATATCAACTATCGCAAGCAGTTCAAGAATTAGGTATAAAGAAAGGGAGATTTCACTTTCTACTCCCAAGCGTTGAAGAGATCCAAATGAAGGTAACTTCGGAGATTGAGGAAGCAACTTGGATAGGTGTGACTTTGAATGGGACGACCTACCACTTTAATGTAGTCGAGCAGACGTTTCCAGAAAAACAAGAACCTATTCCTCCACGTCATTTGGTTTCAAAGAAAAAAGCAATTATCTATGATATTTTTGTTGAACAAGGGCAGGGAAAAGTGGTACCAAATGATTTCGTTGATAAAGGTGAGATGTTAATTAGTGGTTTTATTGGCAAGGAAGGTAAGATGGAAATAGCCCCGGCAAAAGGGGAAATTTTTGGCGAAGTTTGGTACAAGTCTAACGTGTCCATTCCATTAGTAAGTGAATTTTCGACGCTTACAGGAGAGAATAAGAAGAATTATTCACTATCAATCCTAAATGTTAACGTGCCGATTTGGGGTTTTGGAAAACCGGAATTCACTGAATATGAAATAAATGAATATAGTAGCAACTTTAAGTTTTTAAAGTGGGTGTTACCAATTAAATATAACCGTAAATATTTTTTAGAAAAGGAAACACTAATAGTGGAATATAGTACTGAAGAAGCTAGAAGCCTTGCTACGCAAATGGCTAGAGAAGAATTAACAAAAAAGTTGGATGAAGATGCAGTCATAAAACGGGAAAAAGTTTTGCACGAAACAATCGAGAATGGTAAAGTAAAATTAATGATACACTACCAAGTAATAGAAGATATCGCAATTTCACAACCAATCATTCAAGGAGATTGAGAATATTGTCTGAAAAGCTTATAGACTTACAATTAGAGAATGCAAACGAGGCACAAAATTTATTTGGACCAAACGACATTCATTTAAAACGTATGGAAGAAAAGTTAGATGTTACAATCGTAACTAGAGGTGAAAAGATTTTAGTTACTGGAGAAGACGCGCAAATAGCTGTCGTTGTTGAGGTAATAGATGCTCTTCTTATTTTAATTCGTAAGGGAACTCACATTTCAGAGCGAGATATTATTTACGCAGTCCAACTTGCTGAAAGAGGTATGCTTGAAGAGTTACTGGAATTATATCAAGAAAAAATAGCAATGAATGTTAAAGGAAAGCCTATTTTAGTAAAAACATTAGGTCAACGCCATTATGTTTCAGCGATTAGAAAACGTGATATTGTCTTTGGAATCGGGCCAGCAGGTACAGGAAAGACGTACCTAGCGGTTGTTATGGCTGTTAACGCCTTAAAAGATGGGCACGTGAAACGGATCGTCTTAACGAGGCCTGCAGTTGAAGCTGGAGAGAGTTTAGGTTTCTTACCAGGTGACTTAAAAGAAAAGGTTGATCCATACTTACGTCCTTTATATGATGCTATGCATGATGTTTTAGGTGTAGAGCAAACTGTAAGACTAATGGAGCGAGGAACGATTGAGGTAGCACCGTTAGCATATATGCGTGGACGCACATTGGATGATTCATTTGTCATTTTAGATGAAGCGCAAAATACAACATCAGAACAAATCAAAATGTTTTTAACAAGATTAGGATTTGGATCTAAAATGGTGATTACTGGCGATCTAACACAAATCGACTTACCTAAAGGAAAAAAATCAGGTTTACGGACTGCTCTTGAAGTGTTAGAAAACGTTCATGGTATTGATTTTATACACTTGCAAGCTGCGGATGTTGTTCGTCATACCTTAGTACAAAAAGTTATTAATGCGTATGAAAAACAAGAAAATATTATTGAAAAATAAATAATTCCCAAAAACAGTAATGATCTTGTAACCTGCTTACAAATTTAATATTGTATAATAAAATTGAGAATTAACATTTTGTTAATTCTCGATTTTGTACTTATAGGCATAAAAACTATGGTAGCATTAAAGTATATCCACGATTTAAATTTTAAGAGGTGAGAAAATGGGGAAAAGGGCACCAATTGACCAACAAAAGTGGTGGAAAAAATTAAAAGACCACCGTTACATAAGGGTTATCCTGTTCTTTACTTTAGGGATGATCTTATATTTGTCGATGTTAAGTAACGTCATCCCTCATCGGATTGATGTGTCTGTAGGCGCTGTAGCTGATCAAGACATCCGAGCTCCAATAACAATTGAGAATAAACCTGCAACAGAAGAGAAAAAGAGAGCGGCAGCAGATGCAGTCGGACCACAATATACTAATAAAAAGGACTTTGAAGAAAAGCAAGCAAGGAAAATAGAAGAAATTTTTGACCTAGTGAGTCGAATTAATGATGAAGCTGAACAAAAATATAATGATGCGATAGAAGAAGTAGAGCAAAGAGAATTCGAGACAGAGGAAGAGCTTGAGGAACATTTAAATGAGGTACAAGCTGTTCCGATAGAAGAAAAATTAACCCAATTAAGAGCGATAATCTCACATCAGACAAGTGACGATCTAAGTGATCAAACATTAATAACCTTTTTGGAAACGGATAAGTCTGAATTAAATATCGCTAGGGATATTACGTTAGACGCAATTCGTACTGTCATGAGAGAAGAAATTAGTTTAAATGATGTCGACCAAGCGCAAGATCTAGTGGAAAATAAGATTGTTCGTTCATCAGTAAGTACTCAGAAATTATACTTAGCAATGATCGAGATCGCACGTTTTGCGATAACTGCTAACCATATGAATGACAATGTAGCTACTGAACTTGCAAAGCAAGCTGCTAGAGATGCTATCGAGCCGGTAATGATCCGTGAAGGTCAGTTGCTAGTAGAAGAAGGGGATTTAATAACTTTAACGATTTACAATCAAATCGTTCTATTAGGTCTTCATGAGGACCAAGTAAATAGTTTTCCTTTTATCGGCTTAGCAATTTTGGTATTACTTTTAGTTTCCATGCTCGCTTATTATTTTAGTGACGCAAAAACCTCGTTACAAAAGAATAACAGTCATCTGTTAATGTATGTGCTAGTTTTCCTTGTAACAGTGGTTATTATGAAAATTACTAGTTTTACTAACAATTTAAATTTACAAGGAATAACGCTTATCGCCCCTGTTGCCGTCGGATCAATGTTACTCACAATGTTAATTCATCAACGAGTTGCCTTGTTTACTAGTATGGTTTTCTCGATTGTGGCAAGTATTATCTTCAATTCAGAATCGACAGCTGTACTTAACTATACTTTAGGAATTTATGTGTTCTTTAGTTCTGTAGCTGGTGTATTCTTCTTAAGTAAATCAAATCGTGTTTCAAGAATATTACAAGCAGGTCTTTTTGTATCTGCTATTAATATTTGTACAATTGTGGCATTACTAATGTTAAAGAATGCTCAGTATGGCTGGATTGAGATTGGTTCGAATATTGGTTTTGCATTTCTGTCTGGGTTTCTTGCGGCAGTTTTAACAATTGGCTTATTACCATTCTTTGAGGCTGGTTTTGGAATTTTATCATCAATGAAATTAATTGAGCTCTCGAATCCAAATCACCCACTGTTTCGAAAAATCTTGGTTGAAACTCCAGGAACTTATCATCATAGTGTGATGGTAGCTAATTTATCAGAATCCGCTTGCGAGGCAATAGGTGCCAATGGACTATTAGCTCGAGTAGGGTCTTATTATCATGATTTAGGAAAAACAAAGCGGCCTCACTTTTTCATTGAAAATCAAATGAAAATGGAAAACCCGCATGATAAGCTTTCTCCACAGTTAAGCAAGACGATTATTATTTCACATCCTTATGATGGTGCTGAAATGCTTCGTAGTTACAAAATGCCAAAGGAAATTATTGATATTGCTGAGCAGCATCATGGTACAAGTTTATTGAAGTTCTTCTACCATAAGGCAAATAAAGATATTGAAAAACCTTTACCGGAAGCGGAATTTCGCTATCCAGGTCCTAAGGCACAAACGGTTGAAGCAGCGGTTGTTGGGATTTGTGATTGTATTGAGGCAGCTGTTCGATCAATGGCCAAGCCTACTCCGGATAAAATTGAGTTGTTAGTAAAGAAAATTATTACAGATCGCCTAGAGGATGGCCAATTTGATGAATGTGATCTAACGTTAAAGCAGTTAAATATCATTGCTACATCGATATGCGAAACACTAAAAGGAACGTTTCATTCTAGAATTGAATATCCAGAAGATGTGAAAGAGAAGGGAGAAAAAAGTAGTGATCATTGAGATTGAAGTCCATGATGAAACAGATGAACTTTCCAGCGAACAATTGAAACTTGTAGAAACAATTGTCAACTTTGTAGCTGTTGAGGAAAAAGTGCCGGTAGGTTCAGAGGTTTCAATTACCTTCGTAGATGATAAGAAAATCCGAGAAATTAATAAGGAATATCGAAATAAAGACACGGCAACTGACGTTATCTCCTTTGCACTAAATGACGATGAGAGTGATATGTTTACTGAAAATATACCTAATCTATTAGGTGACATTATCGTTTCGTATCCAAGGGCTGTTTTGCAAGCGGATGAATATGGTCACTCAATTGACCGAGAGCTTGGTTTTCTTGTCGTTCATGGTTTTCTCCATCTTTTGGGGTATGATCATATGAATGAGGAAGAAGAGAAAGTAATGTTTAAACGTCAAGAGGAATTATTAGAGGCTTATGGACTTCAAAAATAATTACGATCGTTATTGGAAAAGATTTACCTGTAGCTTTTTATATGCTTGGACAGGTTTAAAACATGCGATTCACCGCGAACAAAATATGAAAATTCATCTTTTCATTGCATTAGTTGTGATCGTCTTAGCTTTTGCTTTAAACATCCCTCTTCTAGAAAAAATAATCTTACTCCTTGTCGTTGGAATCGTTATTTCTTTAGAAGTTGTAAACACTGCTATAGAAAGGGTAGTAGATCTAGTCACGACAGAATATCACCCAATGGCGAAAGTAGCTAAGGACGTTTCAGCAGGTGCGGTTTTCATTTTTAGCATTTTTGCAGTTATAATA
The DNA here is from genome assembly GCF_025377685.1 of Anaerobacillus sp. CMMVII. Taxonomy (NCBI): domain Bacteria; kingdom Bacillati; phylum Bacillota; class Bacilli; order Caryophanales; family Bacillaceae; genus Anaerobacillus; species Anaerobacillus sp. CMMVII. Next base: position 521,887 of record NZ_JACEHK010000015.1, read on the forward strand.
GGCATATTAATCTTTTATAAACCAATAGTAGAGATAGTAAATACTCTTTGGTGAAAATTCATTATACTAGGCTATTTTCGTACATTGTTAGAAAAGATGCCACGAGACCTTAGTGTTTAGGTTTAGAAGCAAACCAAGGCGATAACAGTCCTATACTAACGAATGAGAGGGGTTACTTCTCATGTGGAAGACGTTTCAAAAAAATATTATTGTCGGTTTTATATCACTTTTACCAGCGATCGTAACTATTTACGTTCTACAGCTTTTGTTTTCAATCATTGATCGGTTCCTAGGGCAGTTTTTGTCAGATATCCTAAAAGCTCTTCGAATTATTCGAATTGATGAGGGTACCATCTACTTCCTAGGGGTATATACACCATTTTCTGAACGAATTGTTGGGATAGGTTTTATTTTAACTATCATCATTATTGCGGTGATCGGTTCTTTAAGAAGAAAAGGGAACAAGCAACATCTGTTTGACCGTGTCGATCATTTTTTCCGGAAAATACCAGTGGCCAATTATATTTATTCTTCTGTAGAGCAAATGATTAATGCGTTTACTCAAGAACGTTCATCGTTCAAAAAAGTGGTAATGGTAGAGTATCCAAGAAAAGGTGTCTATACACTTGGGTTTCTAACTGGAGAATCAAAAGGTGAGGTACAAAGAAGAACCAACAAAAACTGTATCAATATCTTTTTGCCCACGACACCTAACCCTACCTCGGGGTGGTTAGTGTTAGTTCCGGAAGAAGATGTAACTATATTAGACATGACGGTTGAACAAGGCTTGAAATTTATTATTTCCGGTGGTGTTGTTGTTCCGCCTGATCGTGCGACAATGGTACTAAGAGAAAAAAATAACACGGAACAAAAACAGTCTTTTGAGAAAGAAATTCTAGTAAAAGTTAATAGCAGGAAGGAAGAATAAAACATGGAAAACAGTCGCTTAATTGAAGAAGCCAAAATAGCGAGAGAACGAGCATATGTACCTTATTCTAAATTTAAAGTTGGTGCAGCATTACTGACGACGGATGGAAAAGTGTATCATGGCTGCAATATTGAAAATGCTGCTTATAGTATGTGTAATTGTGCAGAGCGTACAGCGTTGTTTAAGGCGTATTCAGAAGGAGATAAACAATTTGATACATTATGTGTTGTTGCTGATACAAAACGTCCAGTACCTCCTTGTGGAGCTTGTAGGCAAGTGATCTCAGAATTGTGCCCAAGTGATATGAAAGTGATTTTAACGAACCTAGATGGAATTATTGAAGAAACAACAGTCGCAAATTTATTACCAGGAGCTTTTTCACCGGAGGATTTAAATGAATAAAAAGAACTTCAAATCAGGTTTTGTGTCAATTATAGGAAGACCAAATGTCGGGAAATCAACATTGTTAAACCATGTAATTGGCCAAAAAATTGCCATTATGAGTGATAAACCACAGACAACGAGAAATAAAGTGCAAGGAGTTTACACAGAAAATGATGCGCAAATCGTTTTCATTGATACACCTGGAATACATAAGCCTAAACATAAATTAGGTGACTTTATGATGAAGGTTGCTTACCAAACTTTACGGGAAGTTGACTTAATTCTATTCGTTGTTGATGCTAAAGAAGGGTTTGGCGGTGGTGATCAAATGATTATCGAGCAGTTGCAATCCGTTAAAACACCTGTATTTTTAGTCATTAATAAAATTGATCTAGTACACCCTGATCAGCTATTTAAATTTATAGATGAATATCGAGTGAAATTTAACTTTGCGGAGATTATCCCTGTTTCCGCGTTGCAAGGCAACAATGTAAATACATTAAAAGAACAGATTATCCAAAATCTAAATGAAGGGCCTCAATATTACCCAGCAGATCAAGTAACCGATCATCCTGAACGTTTTATAGTCTCAGAGCTTATCCGAGAAAAGGTTCTCCACCTAACCCGGGAGGAAATTCCTCACTCAATTGCGGTTGGAATTGAGCAGATGAAACAACGTGAAGGTGGGACTGTTTATGTAGGTGCGACGATCATTGTCGAGAGAAGTTCTCAAAAAGGTATTATCATTGGCAAACAAGGAGCAATGCTTAGAGAAATTGGTAAACGTGCTAGGGCGGACATTGAAGTATTGCTTGGTTCTAAGATTTTCCTAGAACTGTGGGTAAAAGTCCAAAAAGATTGGCGAAATAAACCAGGATTTTTAAGAGATTTTGGCTTTAGAGAAGATGAGTATTAAAAATAGCACTAAATTGTTTAACAATGGCTTTATACAGCCATTGTTTTTTATTTAGAAAATAAGCTAAAATGAGTGTAGAGGTAAAGTTGTGAAAGTTATTCAAAATGAGTACAATTTAAGGCATTGTACCCGATGTTTTTTGCACTATTGCACTATACACTAAAAAAATTAGTAATTTTTCCTTATCATGTTTTTCGTAAATAAGGTCACTCTAAATGTTATAGCGAGGTCTAGGATAGCTTAAATAGAAATTCGGGTAAAACCGTGAACGACAGAAATTAGTTTCTCGAAAAAAGAAAGGGTGGTATGTCTTATGTTAGATTTTTCCTGGAAGGTATTTTCGATGACAGGTAGCGTCGACACTTACTTAATATTAAAGGAAATTGAAAGAGACACTACGCAATCAACAGAGGAGTTCGGAGAGAAGCTAGATGAAATAGACACTCCTACAAATTGATCTTGTTTGCTATTCTAAAATGGCGCGGTGATCACGAATGCTTCAAAAAGTAGAGGGAATTGTTATTCGTACAACCGATTATGGTGAATCGAATAAGATCCTAACATTGTATACTAGAGAATTAGGGAAAATTGGAGTGATGGCTCGTGGTGCTAAACGCCCAAAGAGCCGTCTTTCTTCAATATCGCAATTATTTACTCACGGACAGTTTGTGTTTCAAAAAACCTCAGGACTTGGTGTTTTAAACCAAGGGGAAATGATAAAATCCTTTCGTGATATACGAGAAGATATTTTTTTAACAGCTTATGCAGCTTATAACGTAGAATTGTTAGATAAATTAACAGAGCAAAATGATATTAATCCGTATTTATACGAGTTACTATATCAAACGTTAAATTACATCGATGAGGGTTTAGATTATGAGATCTTGACTAGAATTTTCGAAGTGAAAATGTTAAAAGTTGCAGGAATTGGATTACATGTAGATGGTTGTTCGCATTGTGGTTCAACTGAAGGAGAATTTTCTTTTTCGATAAAAGAAGGAGGGTTTCTCTGTCACCGCTGTGTACATATGGATGAAAGAACACTAAAAATGAATGCCGCTACTGCTAAATTGCTACGGCTATTTTATCATTTCGATTTAAATCGCTTAGGTTCAATCTCAGTCAAGAACGAAACAAAAGCGCAGTTGAAACAAATTTTAGAAGCGTATTTTGAGGCATATTCAGGACTATATCTAAAAAGTAAACGGTTTTTAAATCAGATAGATAAAATGAAAATTGAATAATCGAAAGATATCTCTTTTTAGAGCTATCTTTCAGGCTGCTGAGTAGTTTCAACAGCCACTTTAATTTTCCATTACAATTGCATTATGACCGTAGCCAAGCAAGGCTTGGCTCTTCACGCATAGCGTGAAGTTCGTAAACTAAATGAGGCGGAGGGACAAATTCATTTGTCCCTCCGCCTCATTTAGTTTACGAAAACGTCAAAATGCAAAACTTGTTTTATGGATGCGGCTAAGTGACGACAATCTATTTTTGGCTACGGCACATTCAAATTAGATTAGCCAAAATCATCAAAAAAATATAAACTCTTGACAAGAAGGATTTGAAAATTGCTTATTATGGTATATAATTATCGAAAAAGCATAACACATTTGATTGGAAAAAACACAAATACATAAAGCTGGAAAACTCATTAGTCAGTTTAAGGATAGCTAGTTTTACTAGTAATGTGTGTTATGGAGGCGGTGATAAAAATCGAACTAAATACAAGGCAAGAACTTATTTTGCAAATCGTAAAAGATAATGGCCCGATAACAGGAGAACAAATAGCTGAAAGACTCTCCTTGACTAGGGCTACATTGCGTCCAGATTTAGCTATTTTAACGATGGCTGGTTACTTGGATGCTCGCCCAAGAGTAGGTTACTTTTACACTGGGAAAAGTGGTAGCAGACTTTTAACTGAGAGATTAACAAAGTTAACAGTACAACAATATCAGTCTATTCCAGTGGTTGTTACAGATTCTTCTTCTGTATATGATGCTATTTGCACCATGTTTTTAGAAGATGTTGGTACGTTATTTGTTGTAGATCAAGAATCATCACTAGTGGGCGTCCTATCGAGAAAAGATTTATTAAGAGCAAGTATAGGAAAACAAATGCTCGAGACAATCCCGGTGAGTATTATTATGACAAGAATGCCAAATGTAACGATTTGTTATAAGGAAGATCTAATTATTGATGTAGCAAAGAAACTTATTGAGAAACAAATTGATGCACTTCCGGTAGTAAAAAATGAAAATGGTACGAAATTTGAGGTTGTCGGGAGAATAACGAAAACGAATATTACTAAAGCGATTGTAGATCTCGCAAATGATGAATTGGTTTAAATAAAGAGATAAGTATTTCACTGATTTTATGTCACATTTTGAATTTTTTTAGGTGAAAATTCAAACATGAAAATGGAGGTAAGAATGCAGATAATCAATCATCCAATAGTCTATGTAGTATCCGATTCTGTCGGGGAAACAGCAGAATTAGTTGTCAAAGCAGCTGCTAGTCAATTTAATCATTCTATGATCGATATCAGGAGAATTCCTTACGTTGAAGATAATGAAACGATTGAAGAAGTAGTGACTTTAGCTCAAGAAGTAAATGCGATTATCGCATTTACGTTAGTAATTCCAGATAAAAAGCAGTATCTAATTGACCTAGCTGAAAAGGCTGGCGTTACAACAGTTGATATTATTGGTCCAATGATGGGGAAACTTCAGGACTTAACTAAGAAAGAGCCTAGATACGAACCAGGTCTAGTTCATAAGCTTGATGAAGATTACTTTAGAAAAGTTGAAGCGATCGAATTTGCTGTAAAGTACGATGATGGCAGGGACCCACGAGGTATTATGAGAGCAGATGTTGTTTTAGTAGGGGTATCTAGAACATCTAAGACTCCACTTTCACAATATTTAGCCCATAAACGTTTAAAGGTAGCGAACGTTCCTCTCGTTCCTGAAGTAGAACCGCCAGCCGAACTCTTTACAATTTCTCCAAAGAAATGTGTTGGATTAACAATTAGTCCAGAGAAACTAAATGATATTCGTGCTGAAAGGTTAAAAGCACTTGGACTAAAAGCGGAAGCAAACTATGCAAATATGGAAAGAATTAAGTTAGAGCTTGATTATGCAGAGAAGATTATGACAAGAATTGGCTGCCCGGTGATCAATGTTTCTAACAAAGCTGTTGAAGAAACTGCAAATTTGATTTGGAATATGTTTAATGGGAAATAAATTTTATTAAAGCACAAGGTGAATAAACTTTGTGCTTTTTTCTTTGTTAAGGAAATTATATGTTTTACCATCTGTGGATAAGTTTAATTATAGTGACAGTCTAGCTCCAAGACACATCAATGAAGTTACTTCATTGCAGGTTTTGCGACGAGTAAACGTAGTGACGCAGGAGCAAAGCAGAGAAGTAACCCAGGAAGACCTTGGCTAACCAGGGCGCTTGCGCTTTGTTCTTGGAAAGAGTGAATTTCATCAATACCAAATAATTCAAGCTATATTTACTATATGTAGTTGCGAACAGTTTTTACGCAACTGCATATAGAACTTATTAGCGAAATAATGAATGTTAAAATGCATTTATAAAAAAAATATGGCTAGAATGGAAAAAATGGCTTATAATGAAATATTGTGATCAAAAAATATGCATATTTTCCAACTAGAACAAATAAATTAAAAAAGTCAAGATTTAATATTTTTTTTTTGGTAATGATAGTAAGGGAGATAATCAACGAAGATTTGTAAGCTACTGTTAAAAAAGAAGGATTTCTCTGGGAGATGTAGAATAGTCAATTATGCGCAATTGTGAACAGACCGTTTATGTAGATGCTGATGCTTGTCCAGTAAAAGAAGAGATTGTGTCGATTTGTCGAAAATATAAAAAAACTGTTGTTTTTGTCGCTTCTTATGCACATTCACTTGATCGTTTAGAAGGTTCTACCATTGTGATGGTGGATTCTCGTATGGAAGAGGTAGATCTTTATATCATTAATCATTGTAAACGCGGTGATATAGTTGTAACTCAGGACCATGGTTTGGCCTCCTTGTTATTACCAAAAGGTATTAAAGTAATCTCACCTAGAGGGAAACAGTTTCTAAATGAGGACATTGACGAACTATTATTGGCAAGGTATTTAGGAAAGATGCAAAGAAGGGCTGGAATGAAAACAAAGGGCCCTACTAAGTTTACAAAAGAAGATAATTTAAAATTTGTTGAGAAATTCGAAAAAATTTTGTCTAACGTAGAAGGAATTTAGCAAAAAAACTCGAATTAATATACTCCGACCTCTTATAAGAGCGAGTGAGAATGGTGTGGTTTTTATGGGAAGTAGAATTTCTGAAGAAAAAATCGAAAAGATAAGAAATTCTGTAGACATTGTTGATGTGATTAGTGAATATGTTCAATTAAAGAAACAAGGACGAAACCTAATTGGTTTATGTCCGTTTCACGGGGAAAACACACCTAGCTTTTCAGTGTCACCAGAAAAACAACTGTATCATTGTTTTGGTTGTGGGGCAGGTGGCAATGCGTTTTCCTTCCTAATGGCAATTGAGGGATATGAATTTCTAGACTCTGTAAAACATTTAGCCGCAAGGGTTAACATTGATTTACCAGAATTAGAAAAAAGTGAACCTACAAATGCGTCTAATGAACTTAATTCGATGATTGCTGGTAACGAACTAGCAGCTAAGCTCTATCATCATCTATTAATGAATACAGAACAAGGGAAGGATGCCTTAAACTACTTAGTAAATAGAGGCTTCACAAAAGAAATGATAAATCATTTCTCAATTGGCTTTGCGCCTGATTCCTGGGAAACTTTAACACATTTTTTTCAGAAGAGAAATGTCCCACTAAATTATATGGAACAAATTGGCCTACTTGCTAAACGAGACTTTGATGGGAAACTGTTTGATCGTTTTCGAAATAGGGTCATGTTTCCAATCTGGAGCAAGGATGGTAAGGTCATTGGTTTTGGTGGAAGAGTTTAGGGAATGAACTACCTAAGTACTTAAATAGTTCAGAATCAAAGCTATTTAATAAAAGTAATATTCTGTACGGATTACACCTTGCTAGAGCAGAAATGAGAAAGAAAAACGAGGCAGTTTTATTTGAAGGTTATGTAGATGTTATTGCTGCATGGGAGGCTGGCGTCCGTAATGGGGTCGCAACCTTAGGAACGGCAATTACAGAAGAACAAGCAAAACTAATTAGAAGAAATGCTGAAACTGTAATTGTCTGTTATGACTCGGATAAAGCCGGACTGAAGGCAACCTATCGAGCCATTCAAATCCTTGAAGCGAACAATTGCTATGTCAAAGTTGCAAAGTTACCTGAGGGCTATGATCCTGACGATTATATTCAAAAACACGGTTCTGAGAAATTTCGAATTGAAGTTATTGGTGCTAATCAGACGACAATGGCTTTTAAAATGAATTACTTACGAAAAGGAAGAAATCTACAAAATGAAGGGGAAAGAATGCAATACATAGAAGCTGTTCTAACAGAAATTACATCACTTTCAAAACCGATTGAAAGAGATCATTATGTTAGGCAACTTGCAGAAGAATTCTCCCTTTCCTTGGATGCCTTGAAACAAGAACTGTATCGCCTTGATAAATCAAATAATCGTAAAAGTATAAACCAAGCAAAACAGGAAGCACCGAAGTTCAAATCAAATTTTGCTACAAAAAAACGTCTCCTACCTGCATTTCATAATGCAGAGCGAATGCTTTTGGCTTTTATGATGAAAGATGTCAACATTGCAAGTCAAGTGCAAGCGAAAATCGGTGGGAATTTTAATATTGATGAGTACCAATCAATAGTGGCCTATCTTTATTCATATTATGCTGAAGGAAATGAGCCGAACTCTAGTCAATTTATCCAAAAATTACCGGATGAAAAACTAGCTAGAATTGCTGCGGAAATTGCGATGATGACAGTAAGTGAAGAATTGTCGGAGCAAGAATTGAATGATTATTTTAAGCAAATCACAAACTATCCAAGAATCCTGGAAATTGAACATAAAGAAAAAGAACGAAAAGAAGCAGAGAGCAGGGAAGACCATGGTCTTGCCGCAAAGATTGGTATGGAAATTATTCAGATGAAAAAGGAATTAAAGCACTAATTGCTTTTATTATAAATAAAAAAAATATAACTGTTCTAATACTAGCAACAATCGTTGTTTTGATATGTAGGAGCTTGTAGTTGAACTATCGGAAGGAGGGGGTCGTATGGCAGAGAAACCACTTCGCCCAGTGGCAGAAGGAGAAATGTCAATCGATCAAGTTAAGGAACAATTAGTAGAGCTCGGAAAAAAACGAGGTGTACTATCATATGCCGAAATAACAGAAAAACTATCTGGTTTTGAGCAAGATTCAGATCAAATGGACGAGTTCTTTGAATATCTAGGTGACCAAGGTATTGAGGTATTAAATGAGTCAGATGATATCCCAAACATTCAAGAGGTAGCAAAAGAGGAAGAAGAATTTGATTTAAACGACCTAAGTGTTCCGCCAGGAATTAAAATTAATGACCCTGTTCGTATGTACCTTAAGGAAATTGGTCGTGTTCCTTTACTATCAGCAGAAAATGAAATTGAACTTGCCAAAAAAATTGAAACGGGTGACGAAGAAGCAAAGCGTCGTTTAGCCGAAGCAAACTTACGATTAGTTGTAAGTATTGCTAAACGTTATGTTGGTAGAGGTATGTTATTCCTAGATTTAATTCAAGAAGGGAATATGGGTTTAATTAAAGCTGTTGAAAAGTTTGACTATGAAAAAGGCTATAAGTTTAGTACGTATGCAACTTGGTGGATTCGTCAAGCAATTACAAGAGCTATTGCCGACCAAGCAAGAACGATTCGAATACCTGTTCACATGGTTGAAACAATTAATAAGTTAATCCGTGTTCAACGACAGTTACTCCAAGATTTAGGGCGAGAACCGACACCGGAAGAAGTTTCAGCTGAAATGGACTTAACACCGGAAAAAGTTCGTGAAATCTTAAAAATTGCTCAAGAGCCGGTTTCTTTAGAAACACCTATTGGTGAAGAGGATGATTCTCATCTTGGCGACTTTATTGAAGACCAAGAAGCATTAGCGCCTTCAGATGCTGCGGCTTATGAACTATTAAAAGAGCAGCTAGAGGATGTTTTAGACACGTTAACTGATCGTGAAGAGAATGTCTTACGTCTACGATTTGGGCTTGATGACGGACGTACACGCACTCTAGAAGAGGTAGGGAAAGTTTTTGGTGTCACTCGTGAACGTATTCGCCAAATTGAAGCTAAGGCGTTACGTAAACTTCGCCATCCTAGTAGAAGCAAACGCCTTAAAGACTTCTTAGAATAAGCTTGATTTTTTAAGGTTTACTTCAAACTTATGAAGTAAGCCTTTTTTATTAGGATTGTATTCGCATAGTGCTGTTGAAACAACTAATACGACATGAAAACAGCAGTATAACATGATAACCAACCAAATGAAATCATGCTTGAAATATAGTTACATAATCTAGAGGTGTAAATAAACATGGAACGAAAGAAAATAATTATCGATGAAATTAAGCATTGGAAAAAGACTCGACTTCTCCCAGAACAATATTGTAATTTTTTATTAACACTCTACACAGAAGGTGAAGAAACTGGGAACTTGGTCGTTCCAAAAGAAAATCGTTCAAAAAGGCTTTTTCAGCTTATCATGATGACGTTTGGTTTAGTAATATTTGGATTAACATTTCTTGTAATTTATTTTACTGACTTTTCACCCTTTTTGCAAACGGGTCTTGTGTTTATTTTTAGTAGTATTATGTTTTTATTAGCAGTATCAGTAAAAAAAGACAATAAGATTTTTATGCACCTCTATATTTTATTAGGAGCATTAATGGTTTTTCTTGCTATGGTTTATGGGGTTAGCAGTTTTTTCCCAGATCAACCTCAAGCAATTTTTGTAACAATTATTTTTACCTGTTTTGTCTGGCTCTTAATTGGGAAAAGATATAACTTGAAGTATTTTATTTTCTCAGGTGTTTTTGGAGTTGCAATAGGAACATTTTTTTTATTTTTTAATCTTAAATAAAGCTTGTTCTATTAATTTTTATTATGATATAACTATATTTATGATGTTAATGTGAATAATTTAAGGATTCTCACAAAAAATTATGCTTTTCCCTTTCTAGTGCCCATTTTTCGAGTAAAATAGCATTAGTTTGAAAAAATGGTCTTATAAAAAAAGATAATCAAGTGAAGGAGTGGCAGTATGAGAGGAAAACCTTTATACGGATATGCTGCAATCGCAGTGGTCGGTTTAGCCCTAATGTTAGTTTTATCCTTTATAGGTGTAAACCAAAAGGATGCAAGATTAGCTTTAGAAGGAGAAGGTGAGCAACCACCACAAGGACCGGTTGATACGACAGATCCAATGGCATTAGGTGAACAAGCTTATAAAGCGACATGTATTGGGTGCCATGGTGCGAGTTTTGAAAGTCCAATGGCTAACCTAATTGGATTAGGAGACAGATATTCAAAAGAAGAAGTAATTGCAATTATTAATGAAGGCATTCCAGGAACAAGTATGCCAGGTGGTTTAGTTAAAGATGCTGGTGAAGTAGAGGCTCTTGCAGAATACTTACTAGAAGCAACAAAGTAATCGCTAAGAAGGATTGTGTTACGGCAATCCTTCTTTTTCATGTCTTGCGAAGTTGCATGTATCTACTGAAACAATTAAGATGGAATTAATAGACTACATAAAATTTAGGTGAAGCATATGAATGAGAGTAATTTATCAAAACGATTAAAATTAGTAGCAGAACAAATTCCGACTGGTAGTAGGTTAGCTGATATTGGTTCAGATCATGCTTATTTGCCTTGTTTTGCTTTTAAACATGGCATAATTACTGCGGCGATAGCTGGTGAAGTAAACGATGGACCATTTCATTCTGCCGTTGATCAGGTAAACAAACTAAACTATCAAGACCATATATCGGTCAGAAAAGGAAACGGGTTAGAAGTCATTGCTGAAGGAGAGGTAGACGTAATAACCATTGCAGGAATGGGTGGGCCGTTAATTGCATCAATTTTGGAAGCAGGTAAGACGAAGTTAGAGGGTGTAAAACGGCTAGTATTACAACCAAATGTAGCTGCAAATCAAATTAGAGTTTGGCTTGAAGCAAATGGGTGGACCCTCATCAATGAGCTAATTCTTGAAGAAGATGGAATTATATATGAAATCTTAACTGCGGAAAGGCACGGGGAAAACCCATATAGCGTAGCTAATTATCAGTTAGAGTTATTATTGGGGCCAATCCTGATGAAAATTCGTAATGAGATTTTTATAAAAAAATGGACAAATGAAATCACAGAATGGCGTAAAATTCTAACTCAATTTGAAAAAGCGAAGCCAACTCCTGAAGTGCAAAACAAAAAACAGGAGTTAGTAGAGCGAATAAGAAGTGTTGAGGAGGTATTAAAATGACCAAATTAGCAAATGGCCAGACAATCATACAGGCTTTTGAAAGCTGGTCACCAAAATCTTTGGCAGTTGAAGGCGATAAGATTGGACTGCAAATTGGTACGTTAAATAAACCGATTAAAAAGGTTATGGTAGTCCTAGATTTACTAGATACGGTAGTTGATGAGGCGATTAAAGAAGAGGTCGATTTAATAATTGCTCACCACCCAATTATTTTTCGTCCATTAAAGGCGATACAAACTGATCGCCCTTACGGTAAGATCGTTGAAAAATTAATCAAACATGATATCGCTGTTTATGCTGCTCATACGAACCTGGATGTAGCTAAGGGCGGAGTTAATGATTTAATGGCTCAAAGGCTTGGGTTAGAAAAAACAGAGGTATTAGCTCAAACCTCAGAAATTCAGCTAAAAAAATTAGTTGTTTTTGTACCTACTGAAGCTGCTAACACTGTCAGAGAAGCTCTTGCTAATGCTGGAGCTGGGCACATCGGAAACTATAGTCATTGTACGTTCAATTCAGAGGGAACTGGAACGTTTAAACCGGAAGAAACAGCCAATCCTTATATCGGAGAGGCTAATAAGCTTGAATTTGTTCAAGAAACAAAAGTTGAGACTATTTTTCCTGCTAATCTGCAAAATAAAGTAGTTTCAAGCTTAAAAAAAGCACATCCTTATGAAGAAGTTGCTTATGATATTTATCCGTTAGACAACAAAGGAGAACAGCTAGGGTTAGGGCGAATTGGACTACTTAAAGAGGAGATGTCCTTAAAGGACTTTGCCTTAATTGTAAAACAAGCATTTGAGGTCGAAGGTTTAAGAGTAGTAGGTAACCTAAATGACCGTGTAAGGAAAGTAGCTGTATTAGGTGGGGATGGTAATAAATATGTTCCTACCGCTCTATTTAAGGGTGCTGACGTCCTTGTGACGGGTGATGTCTATTACCATGTTGCCCATGATGCGATGATGGACGGTTTAAATATCATCGATCCCGGACATAACGTTGAAAAAATTATGAAAGAAGCCGTAAAAAACTACCTAGAAGCTTTCTTTGTAGAAAAAAATTATGATACAAAGGTTATCTTCTCTACATTAAATACAGACCCTTTTACATTTTTATAGCAGCTCATTTAGAGTTTCGAGAGCTTAGTGTTTGAGGTATATCACTCTAATTAAAAAAAACAATCAATTCATAAAAAAAAACGGGCCGATAAGGTCCGTTTTAGTCTTTAACTTTTGGTAGAATTTTATTTATAGGAACTTTTCTTTCAATCGTCCAGGTAGAAGGATCTTCAGCATCATATTGCTCTAAGAAATTGATTACTTCTTTGGTAATTGGTGTAGGTGTTGAAGCGCCACTCGTAACCGCTACTTTTTTTACATCTTTAAGCCATGATAATTCTAACTCAGAAATATCAGCAATGCGGTAGGCGGTAGTGCCAGCAATTTCCTGAGATACTTGAGCTAGTCGATTGGAGTTATTACTTTTTGGATCCCCAACGACGATAAGAAGATCAGCCTCTTTTGCCTGCTCGGCTACTGCTTCTTGACGAACTTGGGTCGCGAGGCATATTTCATTATGGATTTCAGCATGCGGATATTTGTCTAGCGCAGCCTTCATGATGTGAGAGACATCCCATTGGCTCATGGTCGTTTGATTAGTAATAATGATACGTTCACTAGTCAAATCAAGTTTTTCTACATCTGAGACATTTTCAACAAGGTGAACATGGTTTGGAGCGACACCAATAGCTCCTTCAGGTTCAGGATGATGTTTCTTGCCGATATAAATAACATGATAACCTTCTTTTGTTTTTTCTGAGATTAGGTCGTGGGTCTTTGTTACATCAGGGCAGGTTGCATCAACTGTTGTAAGGCCTTTTTCTCTTGCAATTTTTCGTACTTCCGGAGAAATACCATGGGCTGTAAAAATAACAGTTCCTTTATCAACTTTTTTAAGGATTTCAAGACGATTGGGCCCATCTAATGTAATGATACCATCCTCAGAGAAAGCATCAGTAACATGCTTATTATGAACAATCATACCTAAAATATATATTGGCCTTGGTAAATCTAAATTCTTAGCTGTTTGCCTAGCTAGAACCATTGCATCTACCACACCATAACAGTAGCCACGGGGAGAAATTTTTATTACTTCCACGTTTAGTAACCTCCTAGTTTATGCTTAACAAGACAGAAAACCAGCCTAAAGCTTTTGTTCGCTGAACTTTCTTCATTATAATTGAATAATGGAACATTATGCAATGAATGTGTAATGAGTAAAACGCGGTTGTACTTAAAGTTTCTATATAAAAATAGAAAAAACAAAGACCTTCGCTGTGGCGAAAGCCTTTGTTAATACTTTAAGCACCTTGTGAAATTTGTACGTTTTTATCAATAAAAGCGTATGCCTCTTCTTCTGTCATTTCATTTGCAAGCATTAACTCACTCACAATGAATTGCTTTGCCTTATCTAAGTTTTTACGATCCTGAATATGAAGTCCATTTGTTCTTTCAAATTCCTTTAGACTCAGGTTAGCAATAACATGTGCTGCATCAATAATATTCCCTGTTTTTAATAAATTCTCATTTTCTCTAGAGTATTGCTTAGGATTTTCATTCTTAGTTTGAATACCGTTTTGAAGTGCATAAATTAGTTCATCTAGTTGATTTTCTTCAATAACTTTTCTTAAACCAGAACTATTGATTCGATTTTCAGGAAGCATTAATGTAACATCATTTAAAGGGAAATATAAAACAAAGTAGGATAATTTCTCCCCTAAAACTTCCTTTTCCTCGATGTCGCGAATTGTTCCGGCACCGTGATATGGATAGACAACGTGATCACCTATATTGAACATAAGCATACCTCCAAACGTTTTTATACAATAAACAGCTATTCTCCATAAATACCTAACTATTCATATGGGTTTAATAGGAGAATAGTACAATTAAGCGGAGCATAATATGTAAAAAACAGTGGTAATTATTGATGAAGATTTTTGAGGATAAATATAGTATAGCACATTTGTGTGAAAAAGAAAAATTTTACAACAATTTACTGTTTTCCTGTCTACTACTATAGTATGTCCTAACTAGTTAAAATTATGTATGAAAAGAAGAGGTTGGCTCAAAAAATAAAATGAGGCAGCCTCTTATCATGGGTGAGCTGTTTGAAACGATAGATAGTTAAATATATAACTTAGGAGCAGGAACTCCCTTTGTAATTTCTTTTGGTGCTTTTCTGACTGGTGTTTTGTTGATGTTTAAAGGTTTTGGCTTCTTGTTTCGATTAGTATGTTTTTTCTTAGTTTTTGGTTTTCCTTGTTGCTTTTTTTCATTTGCTATAGCTTTCTTCTTACCACCAGTTAGTTTTACAGGTTTTTCTTCGGTTGCTTCGCTTTCGTCTGCTGAATCCTCTGAATTACTATTTCTCATCATACTAATAAGAGCAGGTAGAGATTTCACAAACGGTGCGTATTGCTGTACCATTGGACTTACTTGTTGAACGACACCAATGGCTTTTTGGGCGTTTTGAATCATACCTAATATATTATTCAAGCCCCCTCCTCCAGCTTGTGCACCACCAAACAGTTTTGATAACAAACCACCTGATTGACCAACCATCCCTTGTTGTAGAGGTACATGACTTAGCTGGTGTGCGCCTCCCTGAAAAAACCCCCGTGCTAACATTGAAGGGCCAGGAGCATATGGTGGCATTTGCGGTGTTGGCATTGGATACATGAGCTCCATCCTTTCCTTTGCAAAAACATCATTCTCTACAATTAGGTATATGCACGTATATAAATGGGTGTGCTTCAGTTTGGGAACAATAATCATAATCCTAGAATTATGTCGTTTTGATTTTCCGAAAAGAATGGTATAGTATAGTGTCTAGGATAAAAATGCCAGACACAAAGAAAGTTCACTTTCACCAAACTAGGATGTAAACATAATTGAAAACCTGTCAATAATAGAAAGTGAACTTTCGAGTACTTACTATTTACAGAGTAAACACAAAGAAAGCTCACTTTCATCAAACCAAGATGTAAACATAATTGAAAACCTGTCGTTAATAGGAAGTGAACTTTCGATCGGTTACTATTTACAGGAGTAAACTAGATCGAAATAGCTCTAAAATAATAGAGGATATAAAAGGTAGGAGAATGAGAATGAGTACTAAATCAAATTTTGAACGGTTTCAACTAAAATCATTTATTATTGAGGCATTAAATGAGCAACGCTTTTTTATGCCAACTGAAATACAAGAGCGGTTAATTCCAGCAATTATTTCAGGGAAAGATGTAATTGGACAATCACAAACAGGCTCAGGAAAAACGTTAGCATTTTTAATTCCATTGGTTGAACGGATCGATATTACAAAGGAAGAAGTACAAGCAGTAATCACTGCACCGACTAGAGAGTTGGCTGCTCAAATTTTTTCAGAACTGGAAAAACTATTGGTAACATCTAGTGGTGAAGATGAAATCGATGCTAGACTTATTGTAGGTGGAACAGATCGATTAAGAACAATTGGAAAATTAAAAACGCAACCACAAATTGTTGTTGGGACACCGGGACGCATTTTTGATATGGTGGAAGAACAAGCGTTAAAAGTGTATACATCTCAAATCCTTGTGGTTGATGAAGCAGACCAAATGCTTGATATGGGCTTTATTGAAGAGGTTGATAAAATTGCTTCGCGTATGGGTGAAGAGTTACAAATGTTAGTATTCTCTGCAACCATTCCAGAAAAACTTCAACCATTTCTTAAGAAATATATGAACAACCCGCGTCATGTTCAAGTTGATCCACAACAAACGACTGCTGAAAAAATTGAACACTTCTTATTACCGGCAAAACATCGAGATAAATTAAAGCTTGTAGTAGAAATAGCAAAGAAATATAATCCTTATTTTGCGATTATCTTGCTAATACAAAAGAGCAAGTGGATGAAGTGGCAGACGCTATGCTTCAAGCGGGGTTAAATGTAGAAAGAATCCATGGAGGCTTGCAGCCTAGGCATCGGAAGCAAGTGATGAAGGATGTGAATGCAGCAAAAGTTCAGTATCTAGTTGCATCAGACTTAGCTGCCAGAGGTATTGATATTAAAGGTGTCACTCACATCATTAATTATGAATTACCGAAAAATGATTTGGATTGGTATATTCACCGTGTCGGACGTTCTGCTCGCGCAGGGGAATCAGGAATTGCTCTATCTATTTTTGAGGAGAAGGACGAACAAGCGATTCAAAAATTAACGGATCGAAAAATTCGCTTCAAATATGTTGACTTGAAGAATGGTGAATGGGTAGAGTTAGAAAATAAAGTAAGACGTCATGTGAGAAAAACAACATTAGTTACTCCAACAGGTACCAAAAAAGGTACAGTTGTTGCTAATACAGGTGGAAAAGCAAAGGCGAAACCGAAAAAGGTAAAGCCTTCTTATAAGAAGAGAGCTAGATGGGCACAAGAAAAAGAAGATCTGAAAAATAGAAGAAAGAAAAAAAAATAATAAGGGGAAATTGAGAGGATGAAACTAGGATCACACGTATCAATGAGTGGTAAAAAGATGTTTCTTGCTTCAAGCGAGGAAGCAGTGTCATATGGTGCTAATACGTTCATGATTTATACTGGTGCACCCCAAAATACAAGAAGAAAGCCAGTTGAGGAGTTAAATATTCCTGCTGGACTAGCTCATATGCTTGAACATGGAATTGACGAAATTATTGTTCACGCCCCATATATCATTAATATTGGCAATTCACAAAAGCCTGAGACGTTTGAGTTAGGGGTTAATTTCTTGAAGTCAGAAATAGCTCGAACACATGAATTTGGGGCAAAGCAAATTGTTCTTCATCCTGGTGCCCATGTGAATGCTGGTGCCGATATCGGAATTAAGAAGATTATTGAAGGACTTAACGAAGTGTTAGAAAGAGATCAAGAAGTACAAATTGCGTTAGAGACGATGGCTGGTAAAGGTTCTGAATGCGGACGAAGCTTTGAGGAGCTAGCAGAAATCATAAATGGTGTCCATCTAAATGAAAAGATATCCGTTTGCTTGGATACTTGCCACGTACATGATGCTGGCTATAATATCGTTGAGGACTTTGATGGGGTCTTAAATCAATTTGATCAACTAATTGGCCTAGATCGCTTAAAGGTTCTTCATATCAATGATAGTAAAAATGAACGCGGTGCTAAAAAAGACCGTCATGAAAATATTGGATTTGGTCATATTGGCTTCGATGCCCTTTGCTACATTGTTCATCATCCGCAACTAGCCGATGTTCCAAAGATATTGGAAACACCATTTGTTGGTCCAGATAAAAAGGATACAAAAGCACCATATAAACATGAAATCGCCATGCTTAGAAGCAAAACTTTCGATCCAGAAATAAAAGAGAAGATTATGGCATAGTAAAAACCTCCCTAATGTAGGGAGGTTTTTAGTTTTAGTTTGATGTCTCCTTGTTTAACTAACAACAACAACAACAACTCACACTCGACATTCTATAATTACAAAAACTGATCATACTGCTTCAACATTTCATTCATTTGCTTCTCAGTTTTAGCATCAACTTGTTGTTTGATTTTGGCTAAGATCCGTTCCCGTTGAGCTAAATTACTAACATCGATTGTTTCTGAACGTAAAATGGCAATAATCTTTTTAGCTTGTGCCTCTGTTATTTTAAATTGATATTGTTTTGCTAAATGAATTAACTCATCTTTTTTAATTGAATTTAATTTATTATTAACCATTTGTAAGATAAAAGGGTTCATTTTTTTAGCTCTCCTCTCTCTAAAATAATCAGTCTGTTTATTTTATGTAAGAGGATTTAGAGGGTGAACATCTTTTTTATTCTTATTACAAAGATGCTATAAAACGATATATTGAATAGAACTTATTTATCTGATTATTGAATTGCTCGCTACAATCAAAAATAAAATGTTTGCAAAATTAAATAATTGTTTTATAATTTAGTTGTGGTTAAAAATGTTTACTTAAGGAAACATTTTGGATTATAGGCAATATTAATGCACAAATGTAGCTAACGTTCATATATTGTAATTAGTTTAGATTGTATTTGAGTGAATTTCATAATTACCTTAACCGAGCTGTATCAATCTAAATGTAGTTTCGAAGGGTTTCTACGCAACTACATTTAGAATAGAATAGCGAAAATAATGAAGTATGAAATTCATTATTTTGAAAAACAAATATAAGTTTAACGGAATTGTTTCTAGCAATTAGTTAAAACTTATATTTTTTAATCTATAAGTTGCCGTAGTGCAAAATATGTTCCTAGCGCAAACTTTTTACAAACCTAAAGGAGGAAAACAAATGAGAGCTAATCAACCTGAAATAATAGTAGAGAAACTCTCTGTAAATTATGATGGTCACCAAGCGTTAAAGAATATTAATTTCAGCTTTCATAGTGGCCAGTTAGTAGGAATTATAGGCCCAAATGGAGCGGGGAAGTCAACATTAATCAAAGCAATACTCGGACTCGAGAAATTTGCAGGTAAGATTGAGATCTGTGGTAAATCGATAAAAGAAATGCGAAAGAAAATATCCTATGTACCACAAAGAAGTGCCATTGATTTCGACTTTCCTGTTTTAGTGGAAGATGTTGTGTTGATGGGAAGATACGCGTTTATTCCGTGGTATAAAAAGGCTTCCTTAATAGATAAAGAGATAGCTAGAGATGCATTAGAGAAGGTTGGGATGACAGAGTTTGCGAAACGACAAATTGGTCAGCTCTCTGGTGGTCAGCAACAAAGAGTATTCATTGCGAGGGCTCTAGCACAACAAGCAGATATGTTTTTTCTAGATGAACCGTTTGTTG
Source organism: Anaerobacillus sp. CMMVII (assembly GCF_025377685.1). Taxonomy (NCBI): domain Bacteria; kingdom Bacillati; phylum Bacillota; class Bacilli; order Caryophanales; family Bacillaceae; genus Anaerobacillus; species Anaerobacillus sp. CMMVII. The sequence continues at coordinate 541,452 of NZ_JACEHK010000015.1, forward strand.
GTATCGATGCTACTTCTGAGGAGATCATCGTAAATTTATTACGCCAGCTTCAATATGAGGGGAAGACAATCTTTGTCGTTCACCATGATTTAAGTAAGGTTGAGAAATACTTTGATCATCTTTTACTTTTAAATCAAGAGTTAGTTGGCGCTGGAACAGTTGCCGATATTTATAAACCTGAACTTCTTTCAACTGCGTATAAAGGAAGTATAACGCTATTTGGAAATCAGGAAAACATGATGGTGGTGAGCAATTAATGCAACAAGTAATGAACTTTATTGACCAAGTATCAAGGTATCAATACTTACAGAATGCCTTAATTGCTGCTATTTTAGTAGGGATTATTTGCGGGGTAATTGGCTGTTTTATTATCTTGAGAGGTATGGCATTAATGGGCGATGCCATTTCACATGCAGTATTACCTGGAGTAGTTATTGCTTATATGCTTGGAGCTAGTTTTTTTGTTGGAGCAGTCGTAACTGGAGTATTAACCGCATTAGGAATCGGCTACATCTCTCAAAATAGTAAAATAAAAGATGACTCTGCCATTGGGATAATGTTTACAGCGATGTTTGCTTTTGGTGTTGTTCTTAATTCGTCATTAAAAGGAACAAGTGTTGATCTATGGCATATTCTCTTTGGTAATGTCCTAGCAGTTTCAACAACAGATTTATGGGTTACCTTTGGCATGAGTGTATTCGTTATTTTTATGATCATCTTGTTTTATCGACCATTGCTATTAAGTACCTTTGATCCAACAATGGCCAAAGCAACAGGACTACCAGTGAAATTCATTCACTATATGCTAATGTTACTTTTATCTCTTGTTACAGTGGCCTCATTACAGGCCGTAGGGATTATCCTGGTAGTTGCAATGCTTATTACACCGGGGGCAACAGCCTATCTGCTAACTGATCGTTTGTCTGTTATGCTTGTTTTCTCAGCATTATTTGGTGTTGTTTCTGGTGTCCTCGGACTGTTCTTCTCAGTTATTTTTGATGTAAGTTCAGGTTCAATGATTGTTTTAATAGCATCATTATTGTTTGGCTTAGCATTTTTATTCTCACCTAAACAAGGTGTGATTTGGCGGGCATTTCGATCAAATATACAACAAGGTTGATGGAAGGAGTAGAAAACATGTTAAAACAAAAAATTTATAAGTATTTCCTATTAATTGTAACAGCAATGTTCGTAGTCGTTGGTTGTGGTGGTACCGATGATAATGAAGAAGCTAACCAATCTGTTGAGGGATTATCAATAGTAACGAGTTTCTCAATTTTAGATGATATCATAGGGGAAATTATTGGTGATCGAGGAACAACGAGTTACATTGTTCCTATTGGGGAAGAACCTCATGAGTATGAGCCACTAAACAGTGACTTTCAGAAAGTTAGTAATGCCGATGTATTTATTGTAAATGGGCTAGATTTAGAGGAATGGTTAACGAAAATAGTGGGGCAGGTAACAAACACACCAGTTTTTGAAGCGTCTCAAGGTATAGAACCTATTCCTTTGGTAGGCTCCACTGATGAATATGATCCTCATGCGTGGCTAAGTGTTGTGAATGTAATTCAGTACGTAAATAATATTGTGGGTAAACTATCAGAATTAGATCCGGAAGGTTCTTCACTTTATAAAGAGAATGGCGGACGGTATATCGAAGAGCTTCAGCAATTACACGAGTGGATTGAGACTGAAGTAGCAAATATTCCGATAGAAAACCGTGTCATCGTTGTTAGTGAAAATGCATTTAAATATTTTGGGGCAGAATATGGATTTATTACAGAGGGAATTTGGGATATAAATTCTCATGAAGAGGGAACAACAGGGCAAATTTCTCGAATTATTGATATTGTTAGAGATGGAAATGTTCCTGCTTTATTCATTGAAACAACAGTAGACCCAAGATATATAAATCAAATTGCAACTGAAACAGGTGTAGATGTGGCAGGTACAGTTTTTACCGACGCTATAGGTAAAACAGACGATACTAATTCGTATATAAAAATGATGAAAGCAAATGTAACGACATTTGTTAACGGCTTAAAATCACCCTAAAAACTAATAGCAACTATTTTTTAGAAAAGAGCGATAAAAAAAGCGGAAGGCAGTGCCTTCCGCTTTTTTGTCATTTTCTAGCTATCCTCGAAGTACTTTGCAGCCATTCGATAGAAAATCAATTGGCTTTGGATTTCTATTTCTGAGTTGCCCTTCTTTACATAGTTATAGCTTCCCTGATTGTCTTGTCGTCTTGCTTTTACATTATCCTTTAAGCTTATATCTAAAATCTCCTTAATTCTCTGTTTAATCCGCTCATCTCTAATTGGGAATAGGATTTCAATTCGCTTTTCCATATTTCGGGTCATCCAATCTGCTGAAGAAAGGTAAATGGCTTGCTTTCCTCCATGGTTAAAATAAAATACACGACTATGCTCTAAAAAGCGGTCGACGATACTAATAACCGTGATATTCTCACTCACACCACGAATGCCAGGTCTTAAACAACAAATCCCCCGGATAATTAACTCAATTTTTACACCGGCTTGACTTGCTTCATAAAGTTTCATGATAATTGGCTTATCGGTTAGAGAATTCATTTTCGCTATGATCTTTCCATTCCCAGTTTGATTATGAAAAGCGATTTCCTCATCTATTAAGCATAAGAAAGTCTCTCTAATTTCAAAAGGAGCAGTTGATATATAATTCCATTTTGGTTTTTCGCTAAAACCACTTAAATAGTTAAAAAAGTTAGTTGCATCAACTCCGAAATCTTCGTCACAGGTTAACAACCCCATATCTGTGTAGAGTTTTGCAGTAGTGTCATTGTAGTTTCCTGTACCCAAATGAATAAAGCGCTGAATGTTGTTTTGTAATGTCGAACGACCAGAGTGATTTTACTATGGGTTTTTAATGAAGTGATACCATAGATTACATGAACTCCGGCTTTTTCTAACTTTTTGGCCCATTGGATATTATTTTCTTCATCAAACCTTGCTTTTAGCTCAACAAGTACGGTCACTTGTTTTCCTTTTTCAGCAGCTCTTGCTAATGCACGTATAATTGGTGAGTCACCACTGACCCGATATAAAGTTTGTTTAATTGCCAATACATTAGGATCGTCAGCGGCAGTTGAAATAAAATCAATAATCGGTTGAAAGGACTCATAAGGATGGTGTAGAAAAATATCTTTTTTGAGGATTGCTTCAAATATATCTTCCTCATTGGCCAAATCCTCTGGCTGTTGAGGAACCAATGCTTCATTGATTAAGTAATCATGCTCTGCACCTATGAGCGAATAAAACTTAAACAAAAATGTTAAATCAAGAGGGCCATTAAAAGAATAGACATCGCGTTGTTTTAATTCTAAGACATCTAGCAAGAAGGCTAATACGTTCTCTGACATTTTTCCCTCTTGCATTTCTAGTCGAACTGCTGCTCCCCATTTTCTTTTTTTTAATTCTTTTTCAATTTCTCTTAATAAATCTCGAGCGCCTTCTTCATGTATCGTTAAATCAGCATTTCTTGTAATCCGGAAAGGAGAAACTGATATAACAGAATATCCGTTAAAAAGTTTATAAATGAAATGACTAATCACATCTTCTAGGAGGATGAATTGACTTTTTCCATTTGAAGAGGGGACTGCAATAAAGCGTGTCAAAACTCCTGGAACCTGAACGATTGCCAACTTTTCTTTCTTTTGATTTGCTTTTCCTAATAAAACAGCTAAATTTAAGCTTTTATTTAGTAGCATTGGAAAAGGACGGTAAGCATCAATAGCCATCGGTGTCAGAACAGGTAAAATATAGGATACGAAACGTTCTTTTAGGTACTGAAGTTGCTCGTTATTACATTGTTCAATAGCCAAAAATTGAAACCCCTCATGATATAGCATCGGAACAAGAGTTTCTGTAAATAGTCGGTCTTGTAATGCAACAATTCGATGATTTAAGGTAGATATTTTTTCAAGCTGGTCCCTTGGGGTTAGTCCTGCTTTATTCTCAGGCTTATTAAATCCAGCTTTCACTTGATCCTTTAAGCCTGCAACTCTAACCATAAAAAACTCATCAAGATTAGAGCTGAAAATAGCCATAAATTTTAATCGTTCTAATAAGGGGTTTCGCTCATCAATAGCCTCTTCTAAAACTCGTTCATTAAATCTGAGCCAGCTTAACTCTCTGTTATTGTAAAAATGGGGGTTATTTAAATCAATATTATTTCTAATTAATTTTGAATTTTCAAGCATGAAATCCACCTTTCCAGACATAGAAAATTCTAGCACAATGGCTATTCATAAATTTGGTTTGGCTTTAATTAAAAGCACTTTTCGTATATAGACACTAATTTAATAAATTACTCCCTATATATGCGTTTCCATCCATCGCATGTTAGAAAAGATGCCCCTGAGAACTAGATATAACTTGTCTTTACTACAGCTATTTTAAAGGTAACAATTTTTAAGAAAAACAGTCTTAATAAATGATATGTTAAGTTTCACTACAAAAGATCAGACCGATCCTCCTTTTTAAAATTCTTTCAAGGTGCTTTTTATACTTTTGTGCTTGATTTTCTTCAAAATAGGGATTTTCTAGATAGTTTAATTCTATGTGAATGTTATCAGCGCTTTGCGTGGTTAGTTTTATTGTAGAAAAAACCTTCCGTTTTGTTAAGTTTAAGCTGTATGAAAATTTCAAAAGTGCACCTAAGAATTCAATTTTTTCACACTCAGCCTTTGTAAACCACTCTTTAAAAGGCAGAAGGTAGGATTGCAGACTACTCCTAGATTTAAAGGAAGCAATCAGGGCAATCTTTAAGCGGTCTGAGTGTGAAATTCCGTCAATGGATAAATTCGTTAATAGGTAAAAAGTATGTTGACTACTAGCTTCATGGCTAATAAACTCACCTATATAAAGTGCTCGACAACCTAAATGTAAAAGGCGCAGATCTTCTTTAGTAAGATCATGAGCAAATAATCCTTTTAATTCACAAAATAAGTTTCTTGCCAGACTAGATAAATAAGTAACATGATTCAAGCTAATATCATAATTGCGAGAAAGGAGGTTAAAGCTTTCTTCCGCTACATTTTGAAAGCGATCAATATGTAATTGTTTAAATAGTTCCTCGTAAAAAAGACCATCCCTAAGTCCTTTATTGCTAATGATGAATGTTTTCGCATTCGCTACTTCCATTAGAGCTGTAATTGCTTCAGCAGCAGGAATGATAATATCAGCACGGTCCTTTGACAATCCATCAATTGATTGACGTTGCTTTTGAGGTAATGTGATCAAGTTTTCTGTAATTTCCTTAAGATTGGAATACTTCATCATATACTGATGTAAGCCAGAAAGCGGGTAGTTTATGTTCCTTTGCTGAATAAGTGCGAGATTTCTTGCACTTCCCCCAATACCTATGAGAGGTAAGTCTTTTTGATTAACCCATGATAATGTTTGAAAATGTTTTATTAGGAATTTTCTTAACTGAGTTAACTCTTCACTCGTGGGGATTTCATTTTTGATAAACTTATTCGCTAACGTAATGGCGCCAAAAGGAAAGCTATGATAATAAAGCAATTGTCTATTATTGAACAGTGTTACTTCAGTACTTCCACCACCTATATCAATGGTAATCCCATCTTTTAAGTTTGTTGAGTTGGTAACTGCCAAATAACCATAGAAAGCTTCTTCGTATTCTGTTAAAATGCGAATGGAAAAATCTGTTTCTTCCGTAATTTTCGTTAAGATTGCTTCTTGGTTTTTCACTTGGCGTATAGCTGCGGTAGCAACGCACTTAATTTTTATGAGTTCATATGTACGGGTAATATCTTGAAACCTTTTTAATGAAGCAAGCAGTACGTTCATACCTTGATCTGTCAGATTTCCATCACCATTTATGTGGCTACTTAACCTAGCAACGACCTTTAAATTTTGTACCTCTTTATGATAACCGCCTTCATCTAGTTGAAAAATAACAAGGCGAATGGAATTTGAGCCTATATCGATAAGAGCTAAATTTTCTTTGTGCATTAAAGTTGTAACCTCCTACTATTATGTGGAAAGAAAAAAGCATTTTTTTCATTATACAACACTATAATGGAAAGGGAGTTTCGTTTACAAAACAAATTTAGTCATGTATACTACAATGGGTAAAACGGAATCGTTCTTAAATAAAAAGGTTTTTTCTTGGAGAGAAAATTGGAGTATTTGTAATCTATAAAAATAGTGTAAAGATGTTATAAGAAAAGCTTGAAATTTACTCTGTAATAGTGGGTTTTTCTTATAGTAGCTTTCATTGGAGGATTTTTTTTATGCAAAAAGATATTGAGGTAATTGAAAATATTATTGACATTCGGTCCTTATCTTTTCAATATGGATCAAAACTTGTGTTAGATAATATTAATTTACAGGTCAAAAAAGGTACATTTCTTGGAGTAGTTGGACCAAATGGATCAGGAAAGTCTACGCTTATTAAATGTATATTAGGTTTATTACAGCCAACTAAAGGACAAATAAACCTTTTCGAACATCCAATTAATAAATTTCATCATTGGGAAAAGATTGGGTTCGTTTCACAAAAAGCAAATAGTTTTAATACTGGTTTTCCAGCAACAGTATTTGAAGTTGTCTCAATGGGGTTGTTTGCAAAGGTTGGACTTTTCCGTTTTTTAACGAAAAAACATAAAGAAAAGGTAAGAGAAGCCATAGATTTAGTTGGTATGACAGAATATTCAAAGCAAAATATTGGAGAACTTTCAGGTGGACAGCAGCAAAGAGTGTTTATTGCAAGAGCCTTAGTTAGTGATCCCGAATTATTAATATTAGACGAGCCAACTGTCGGAGTTGATATTCAGTCTGCTACCAATTTTTATTCAATGTTAAGTGAACTAAATAAAACCGGAATAACCCTACTTTTGGTTACGCATGATGTCGCGGCAATGACAGAATACGTTAATGCTGTAGCTTGCTTAAATAAGCAATTACATTTCCATGGAAATACGAGAGAATTTCAAGAAAACCATGGGCTTTCAGCTTTTCACGGGCAGGATGTACATTTGCTTGTTCATAACCATAATAGTAACACTGTTGGAGGGAAGTAGAATGGAGTTTATCTCAGTTTTTCTCCAGTATGAATTCTTAAGAAATGCCTTTTTAACTGGAATTATGGTTGGATTTTTAGCACCTATTTTAGGTGTGTTTCTTGTAGTTAGGCGTTTATCTTTAATTGCCGATGCGCTGTCGCATATTACTTTAGCAGGAATTGCTGGTAGTTTATTATTAGGAAAACACGTATTGTTATTTGCTGGGCTTAACCCTCTTTATTTAGGAATTGTTTTTTCGGTTGGGGGAGCACTGCTCATTGAAAAATTAAGGACAGTTTACAAGTCATATCAAGAACTTTCAATTCCAATAATCCTTTCAGGTGGGATCGGATTAGGGGTTGTATTTATATCACTAGCAGAAGGGTTCAATACAGATCTCTTTAACTATTTATTTGGAAGTGTAATTGCTGTAACTCGATCAGATTTGTGGACAATTTCAGCAATAACATTAATTGTTACCATATTATTAATTATCTTTTATAAAGAATTGTTCTTCTTATCTTTTGACGAAGAACAAGCGATCGTTTCTGGTGTGAATAAAAAACTCGTTCATTTAATTTTTATTATCATGGTCGCGCTTGTCATAGCCTCTTCAATGCGTATTGTAGGGATTCTTCTTGTTTCTTCATTAATGACCTTACCAGTTGCTGCAAGTATGCGGATTGCCAAAGGGTTTAAACAAATGTTCATTTATTCGATCTTGTTTGGTGAGCTATCAGTCATCATAGGTTTAATTAGCGCTTATCATCTAGATTTGGCACCAGGTGGAACCATTGTTGTAACAGCTGTGATGATATTGATCATAACAATTGTCTTAAAAAGAAACCTTAACAAGATGTATGACAACTCAGGGGAGGCGTTTAATAATGGATGTAACACAAGCATTACATCTTTTAAAAGAAAAAGGGTACAAGCATACGGGGAAAAGAGAGCAAATGTTGCAACTTTTCTCCGATCAAAAACGATATATCGCAGCTAAGGATGTATTGGAAGCTATGCAAAATGATTATCCAGGTTTGAGTTTTGATACTATTTATCGTAATTTATCTACCTTTGTTGATTTAGGAATATTGGAAATGACAGAACTAGATGGTGAAAAGAAATTTAGATTTAGTTGTTCTGTAAAGGAGCACCATCACCACATTATTTGTTTGACGTGTGGAAAGACAAAACATGTGCACTTATGTCCTATGGATCAACTTACCGCTACACCGGAGTTTACAATTGTCGGCCATAAATTCGAAGTCTATGGTTATTGCAAAAACTGTATTAGTAATTAAAAAATTCCTCCTAAATTTAGGAGGAATTTTTTTTGTTGCTTTTCTAAGTAAATTTTTACTTTATTGATATCTTAGTTGGTTTCTAGCGCAAGCCCCAGCCCCTTGGGGTCAAATAACCTTCCGCCCCAAAGTGAAAAGCCACTTTGGGGCGGAAGGTTATTTGCTTGTCGGACTAAGCAGGGAGGCTTGGCTTTTCTAAGTATTCATCCAATTATTGACCCAAACTGCAGCCTCATTCCAATCCTTGACCCTAACTACTTGATTTGGAATCGGATCCTGATTGTAGGGGGTGTCCATTAGAATAACTGGGATGTTGCATTCTTCAGCAATGTCACAGGCATTGTCATGCTTATCTTCAAAGAAAATTTCGATGTTGTGATTTTTAACAGCATTTAATTTATCATGTTTTCCCAAGAGTTCGATGTGATGGTAGGGAATACTATGTTTTTCAAACCAGCGTTGAGTAATTTCAAGAAGATGGTTCCCACGTGCGCTTATATAAGTGAAGTGGTGTTGATCCTGCCACTTTTTATAAACTTCAAGAAATGATGCAGCGACTTTTGCATTTTCGTAGATAATTGGTTCGTGTTTACTCATCCAAACCCAAAATTCATCTTTTGTCACATTTAGTAGAGGGGACAGTTCATACTCAGTAATATCTGCTAATGTAATATTTTTGTTAAAATGTTTGTTTAAATATGGAATAAACGTCTCAGGACAAGTCACAGTTCCATCAATATCTAATCCAAAACGAATTTGCTTTTTCATATTAGACCCACCATTCATATTTCATTTCACAAATTAAGAAAGCAAAAATGCAAGCAGTAACCTTAGTGCACAATGGAACTAAGGTATACGCTAATATAATAATACCATAAAATAGATCATTCCTTAATTTGAAATCATTAACATCTATAACTGAGAAAAGTAGTGTAATACTAAAAATGCTCCTGAAAAAAGAAAGTGAGGGATGACAATGACTGATATGAATAACCAATAACAATAGGTTTAATGGTGTAAATAATACGACAAACACCAATCAGTTCAACGGGGGAAATAACAATAACACCAATCAAGATAATCGATCTCTTCGTTTAGAAAATACAGAGAGAGACGAAAATCCAAATGGTGTAACATCCGCTGACTATCCTATTGGCGATCATCGAGAAGAAACAGCAGCCGAGTTTGCACCGCAACGTGGTTTTGTTGGAGAACGTCCGTTTGCAGAGGACAGAGAGGTTGATGCTGACATGGACGGTGAAGTTAACGAAGGTAGAGGCGTAGGAGCTTTTGCTATCGTATTGTCAATAATTTCATTGTTCTTCTTACCTGTGATTTTAGGAGCAGCAGGTATAATTGTTGGCTTTATCGCTCGTCGAAATGGCGCAACGGGACTAGGAAACTGGGCAATTGGTATCGGTGCAGTTTCGCTTATCTTAACGTTGTTTTTCTCACCATTTTTCTAATAGCAAAGATGGATTTAAAAAAAGGGTTAACTTAACATTCGTTAAGTTAACCCTCTTTTCTTATTTCTGGAGATTCTTTTGAATTTTTTCAGCTGCAATGATATCAATTTCCTTCTTAAGCTCTTCGACCATTACGGCTTCTGGAACTTTACGAACGATTTCTCCATGTCTAAATAATAAGCCTTCTCCTCTAGCACCAGCAATCCCTATATCAGCTTCTTTTGCTTCACCAGGGCCGTTCACTGCACAACCCAATACAGCTACTTTAATTGGTGCTTTAATCTTTGAGATATATTCTTCAATTTCATTTGCGATACTAATTAAATCGATCTCGATGCGACCACAAGTTGGACATGAGATTAAAGTTGCAGCATTTGCAGCGAGACCAAATGATTTAAGTAGTTCTCGAGCAACTTTACTTCTTCAACAGGATCAGCACTAAGGGAAATTCGAACTGTATTTCCAATGCCTTTATGAAGAAGGACTCCAAGTCCGGCAGCACTCTTAATCGTACCAGCAAATAAGGTTCCGGATTCTGTAATTCCTAAATGTAACGGGTAATCGAATGCCTGGGCTGCTTTTTCATATGCTTCTATCGCTAAATCAACATCCGATGCTTTCATGGAAACAATGATGTCATAGAAATCCAAGTCCTCAAGGATTTAATATGGTGCAGAGCACTTTCGACCATGCCATCGGCTGTAGGATATCCGTATTTATCAATAATTCGTTTTTCTAAGCTTCCAGCATTCACTCCAATACGAATCGGGATTCCTTTTTCCTTGGCTAATTTAACCACCGCTTCGACTTTTTCGCGCTTGCCAATGTTTCCAGGGTTAATACGAATTTTGTCTGCTCCACCTTCAATTGCTTTTAAGGCTAAGCGATAATCAAAATGAATATCAACTACAAGCGGGATATTTATTCTTTTCTTTATTTCACTAATAGCTTCTGCAGCTCGCATATCAGGACAAGCAACACGTACAACTTGGCATCCTGCCTCTTCTAAGCGTAAGATTTCGGCGACAGTTGCCTCTACGTCATGAGTTTTTGTTGTCGTCATACTTTGAATGATGACCTCATTATTTCCGCCAATTGTCAGCGGACCTACCTTTACAGGTCTTGTTTTCGTTCTATGAATGATTTGGGTCATTGGTTAGAATTCGCCCCTTCTTGTAAATAAGAATTAAAGAAAATTTGAAATATTCATTAGGTTAGAAGCAATTATGCTTTACCTAAAAACAATTCAAAATTAGTTTCATTTTATCAATGAAGTGGAATGTTTGGCAAGAAAGAAACAAATCATTTTCGGTAAACCGGAAAGAGATAAGCTTTGCCGATTTGGATTTTATTAGCGGTAGTACCTGGGTTAAGTGTTTCAAAATCAACAATAATTTGTTGGATTGAAGCATTAACAGGTTCATTATGAAGTTCCTCTACAATCGACAGTACCGTATATCCAGGCTCAACAACTATCGATTCAGCGGGTATTTCACCCGTTACACTATTTTGAGTAGGTTCAATCTCTTGTGCATGAGCCGTGGCTACTTGTTTCGTGGGTAATGTACCAATATTAAGGTCATAATAAATACTATATATTGAAATTAATAAGAGTATGGGTATTACTATTTTTTTCATGGAAACCCTCCTAATTTATCTTTAACCGTGGACAAGCTGTTAATTTAAGCTATGCTTGTCCAATTTCTAATATGACTAAAAAACTGGGGATGTTTATGAAAAATAAATCTTTTCTAATGTTAATCATCGGACTTTTACCATTGGTCATGGTCCTAGGGAATTCCATGCTAATTCCGATATTGCCAGTTATGGAAGAAGAATTAAATATCTCTGCTGTCGAGGTAGGGTTCCTTTTATCGGTGTTTTCAATTGTCGCAGCTATTGTGATACCGGTTGTGGGCTTTTTATCGGATCGTTATGGCAGGAAAAAAATTGTCCTTATTTCTCTTATATTTGTCATGATCGGCTCAATCATTACAATTGTTGCGGGAAAGGGAGTTTCTGATCCCTTTCGTTGGATTGTGATTGGCAGGGTACTTCAAGGGATTGGTGCAGGAGGAACAGCTCCTTTAGCCATGGCCTTGGTTGGCGATCTTTTTTCTGGTCAAGAACGTAGCAAAAACTTAGGTGCTTTAGAAGTCTTTAATGGGATTGGTAAGGTATTTAGTCCTTTTATCGGGGCTCTGGCTGCTCTAATTTTTTGGTATAGTGCATTTTATGTGTATTTTATTATCTCGTTACTTGCATTCATAGGTATATATTTCTCAGTAAATTCTGTTGTTCAAGAAAAATACAATGAGTCGTTATCGAGCTATGGGAGGATGTTAGTGAGTGTGCTAAAAAAAGAAGGAAATTGGATTTTTCCACTATCCTTTTTAGCTTCCGCTGGTTTGTTTATTTTATTTGGTCTTTTAGTATATCTCTCTTTTGAAATTGAACGGATTTTTGCAGTCGATGGCATCTTTAAGGGAAGCGTTTTTACAATTCCTTTAGGAGCTTTAACTGCAGTTTCTTATTGGACAGGTAAGCAAATTGGTGAAGATCATAGCTATATGAAGAAGCTATTATTAATAGGCTCAGCTATCGTTTTAGGGGCTCTGGTATTTTTGGTATTTAGTCCAACGTTTTCTAGTCTTATCTTTGGAGTAACAATGATTGGTATGGGGGTAGGATTTACTTTGCCATGTATTAATACGCTAATAACTTCTTCAGTAGGTGGAAAAGAGAGGGGACTAATTGTTTCTTTATATGGAATGATTCGTTTTTTAGGTGTAGCCTTTGGACCAATTTTTTTTGCTGTTTGGATGGTTGAGGTAGTAGATATGTTTGTAAAAGCAGCTTTTTTATTTTTATTTATGAGCATTTGGGTTATAACAGCATTAAAAATGAATATAAATTTATTTGCGAGAAAAGAAATAAAAAGGGGATAGTGGTGAAATTCTTTTTTGGGGTCTTAAGCATTGACCGACATTTTCAAAATAGTCATATGAAAGCGGAATAATTTGCACTTTTTTGGGTGGATGCTTTAAAATAGGTCAAAAGTCACTTTTTATTTGTCCTTAAAAAGTGTTCTATTACTTTAAGTACCACAATAGCTACATATGGAGGGAGCAATATACTAATGAAAAAAGTAACCTTATTAATTTTAATAGGACTATTTTGTATTTTTACACCTACCGCAGTGTTTGGTGATGCTGTAGTAGGAGAAGTAATTGTTACATTGGGAGAAAATCTAACTGATGAACAAAAGACCCAGCTACTTCGTGAAATGAATGTATCTGATGATGTTGAGATTATTACCGTAACAAACCAAGAAGAGCACCAATATTTAGGAAACTATATTAGTAAACAGAAAATTGGAACTCGCTCAATTTCCTCAACTAGAATTACTATGTTAGAAAGTGGCGCTGGTATTAATGTTGAAACAAACAATATTGATTGGGTTTCCGAGGGAATGTATGCGAATGCTTTAGTTACGGCAGGAATTACAGATGCAGATATATATGTAACCGCTCCTTTTAAAGTTTCAGGGACTGGAGCTTTGACTGGAATTATTAAAGCATACGAAATAACAACTGACATTGAAATTCCTGAAGAACAAAAGCAAGTGGCTAATGAAGAAATGGTTAAGACTGCCGAGTTGGGGGACCGTTTTGGATTAGATCAAGCAACAGAACTTATGACTAGAATTAAAGAAGAAATTGCTAAAAATCCAGTGACTACTGACGCTGAATTAAGAGATTTAATTTTACGTGTTGCACAAGAGCTTGGAATTACCCTAACGGATGAAGAACTCAATGGATTAACTTCATTATTTAAGCGAATGAAGGATCTAAATATTGATTGGAATCAAGTTCAAAATCAAATTGGCAAAATTCGTGACAACCTAGGCGATTTTTTAGGTAGAGAAGATACCCAAACGTTTATTGCGAGATTTCTAGATGTTTTGAATGAGCTAATAAATGTCATAAAAGGTTGGTTTACAAAAGGATAATCTAAATAATGGCTATCTTCATTAGAAGGTGGCCCTTTTGGTTAGTCTAATAGGCATCATGTTGTTTTAATATAAATAAACTGGTAAGAATATGTAACGTCTAGACAGAGAGTTTCTTTGTTTCTATTTGTTTGAATGGGAACGTCACTTGCTTTGGTTGACTTACTGTTTGTTTCTTTTTCTCATGATTTTTTTTCATTACTATCACCTCATAATTATTATGCCAAATTTGTAAATAATCATTGATAATTTTTTGAAACGAAAGTAGATCTATTTTCGTAACTATATAGTACAGAAAAAATGTAGAGAGGAGCGGATTGGATTGGAAATATTAAATATAGCTAGTGTTGGCTTCTTAGTTGTCTTTTTAGGTACATTATTTTTATTTGGAGAGCTATTAGTGAAAGTAAAAGGTCTATTTGCTATTTTGGGAATTGCAATTATGGCCACTTATTTTTCGTATCATATTACAGTTGGCTCTGGAATGGGGTTATGGGTAGCGGTACTTTATCTGTGTGGAATAAGTTTAATTGTCATCGATGGTAAATTTATTACGGATGGTACTGTAGCTCTGCTTGGGATTTTCTTAATGATCTTGGGTATAGCCCTCCCTGCACCTTCCATTTTATATGGGTTTTTAGTAGCGATGGCACTAATCATTGGAGCTCTTGCTTCAGCACTTTTTATGAAGGTGTTTCCAGCTAGAAATATTTGGTCAAAAATGACCTTAAAAGACCGTTTAACCGGAGAATTAGGGTATAATTCGCTTAATGCATCCTATCGAGAGTTAGTTGGTAAGCAGGCTTTGACAACAACTCCATTTCGACCGATTGGAACAATTGAAATAGAGGGTAAATATTATAGTGCAACCAGTGATAGTCAATGGTTAGATGCAGGAACAAATGTTGAAGTTATTTCAGTAGATGGGACTCGAATAGTAGTTCGAAAAATCATAGATGTTACAGAAAAAAACGAGTAGAGCTAAAAGCCTCTACTCGTTTTTGTTATAAGATAAGAATGTATAAAATTTCAACGTAATAACTGTCTAGCTCCAAGACACATCTATGAAGTTACTTCATTGCAGGTTTTGCGACGAGTAAACGTAGTGACGCAGGAGCCCCGCCCAGCCCCTCGAGGCAAAGCTGAATGAAGTAACTCTGGAAGTAAAACATGTTGTGCACGAGGTCAGTAGCTTTTGTCGGGGCTCCCAGGGCGCTTGCGCTTTTCTTGTCTTATTAGTATCGATCAAGGTCGTCTGCTGTTTCTTCCTTTTTCACTTGAGATTGAGGTATTTCTTTAAAGATAAGGTAAAGCATAATTACAGCAACTACCCAATAAAGTGTGAATGCAAAAGGAATCGTGATGTTTAGACCATCGATGATTGCAAAGAATACAGTTGGTAATGTAACTGCATAAGCAGATAAAACCCAAACTTGCTTGTAGGATAGCGTAATCCCAGTATTACGTTTTATGATTAACCCAAATAAAGTGAGAACAAAAATACCGATATACTTCAACGTTGTAAGAACGATAAATAATAGGAATACAATAATAGCGATTATCAAAGGTAACAGTTCAATGATCGTGTCAGTAAACTCTTCAATTTCTTGTTTCGTCATATTGATGTTTCCTAAATCTCGATAACGAAATGATTCTGCAACTCCATCTGAGATAAATACCGCTTCTGTTTCCAATAAAGCTAAAGCGGCATCATAATTATTTTCAAGATCGGCCGCGGATAAAGTTCCAGTCGAATCAAAGATAAATATTCCGTCATCTTGCTGTAGGTAAACAGGCTCATCAATATCAGATAGTAGGATACTGTTTTAATTTCAAAATCTGGCACTTCATTTGTAAGATCATTTTGGAATTGGTTTGCTGCTGTAGAAATCATTGTAGCTAGCTGATATCCAGATATTGAAGTTGTAATCAGCATTAAGACGAATACATATAAAATTGTTTTTCCGATTCCTTGAAAACGAAACTTAGCCACGGTTGGTGGTGAATAAATACTTTTAACTAATTGCTGGAAAATGTTCATTCTCCGTCTCCTTTATAACTATAAATTTTTTATTCGATCCAATAAAAATTTGTTACTTGTATATTTTACAGAAACTTTAAGACCCTAACAAGTAGTAGTAACTAACAATTAGAAACCAATAAAGAAATAAATGAAAACTTTGGAAATAAGCAAGACGAAATTATAATCTTTACAAAATCTTTACAAAGCATTAATAATTCATCAACATTTAAGAAGTATGCTTGTAGAGGATTGTCGAATTAAAGAGGTTAATTATTTTTGAAGGGGCGAGTATTTTGGATATTCAACAAATTCTTTTTCTGTTTTTTGGAGGTCTAGGAATATTTCTATTCGGTATTAAATTCATGGGTGATGGTCTCCAAAAAGTAGCTGGTAACAGACTTAGAGATATCTTGGATAAATTCACATCAAACCCGGTAATGGGGGTTATCGCAGGGTTAGTAGTAACAGTAGCGTTACAAACTAGTACAGGGACAACCGTTTTAACGATCGGTCTTGTAAATGCAGGTTTTATGACCTTAAAACAAGCAATTGGGGTTATTATGGGGGCAAACATTGGAACAACTGTTACTGCCTTTATCATTGGTTTTAAAATTCAGGCATACGCACTCCCAATTATCGCTATAGGTACTTTCTTATCTTCTTTATTAAGAATAAAAAAGCACAAAATTATGGACAAGTTATTTTCGGGTTTGGTGCTCTATTTTATGGGTTAGGTTTAATGGGAGATGGCATGAAACCGCTCCGTACTCTCCAAGCGTTTACAGATTTAACGGTGAGTATGAGTGAAAACCCAATTCTCGGTGTAGTCATTGGAACAGTATTTACTGTTGTTGTTCAAAGTTCATCAGCATCGATTGGTTTATTGCAGACATTATATGAACAGGGGACTATGGATTTATGGGCAGCACTTCCAGTATTATTTGGTGATAATATTGGGACAACTATTACAGCAGTTTTGGCTTCTATTGGAGCGTCTATTGCTGCAAGAAGAGCCGCTTTAACACATGTTATCTTTAATCTAATAGGTACATTTATTATCTTGCTATTATTAGTGCCGTACACACACTTTATTGCTTATATTGGGGAGTTACTTGAACTTAATCCAGCAATGCAAATTGCCTTTGCCCACGGGATCTTTAACTTTGCCAACGTACTGATACAGCTACCTTTCGTTGCGGTATTAGCCTTGGTCGTAACGAAGATTATACCTGGAAAGGATTCGGCAATTGAATACAAAGCACAGCATTTAGATCCTCTGTTTATTCAGCAGTCCCCAGTCATTGCATTAGGACAAGCGAAAAAAGAAGTCTTAAGAATGTCTGAGTTTGCAGAGCAGGGGTTAATTGAGGCAAGTCATTATGCGAAAACGAATCAGAAGAAGCATGCAGAATTGACGGTGCAATTTGAGGATGCAATTAACAACTTAGACCATAAAATTACCGATTATTTAATTTTAATTTCTGCTAAGTCTTTATCTGCTAAAGATTCAGAACTACATTCGATGCTTTTGGATACAGTACGTGATATAGAACGTGTTGGGGACCATATGGAAAACATCGTTGAATTAATTGACTATAAAATAACCAACAAAGTAACGATTTCAGATCAAGCTATACAAGATCTAGATGAAATGTTTGATTTGACCATTTCAACGTTAAAGCAAGCAATTAAGGCTTTAGAGCTTAATGATATAATTGAAGCACGTTCAGTTATGTTAAAAGAAGAAAAGATTGATAAAATGGAACGAAAGCTTCGTAAAAACCATATTCTGCGTGTGAATGAAGGAAGTTGTACTGGTGCAGCTGGAATCGTTTTGTAGATATTGTTAGTAATTTAGAACGTATTGGTGATCATGCAGTTAATATCGCTGAAGCCGTTATTGGTGAAGAAAATCTTTAAGTAAATAATGTGTGCCTGCCATCTTAAGCAATGGATGCGCAGGCACATTCATGTTAAAAAGTTCTTGCTAATGAAAAAGGAATATGGTATATTTTTCTTGTCATTCGAATTTATTCTAAAAACTTAATGAAGAAATAATTAAAATTAAGTTGTTGACAATAGAATTTAATTCATGGTAATATAAATCTTGTCCTTAATTTTTATTCCACAGTAGCTCAGTGGTAGAGCAATCGGCTGTTAACCGATCGGTCGTAGGTTCGAGTCCTACCTGTGGAGCCATATATGGCGGCGTGGCTCAGCTGGCTAGAGCGTACGGTTCATACCCGTGAGGTCGGGGGTTCGACTCCCTCCGCCGCTACCAATTTATTCACTTTCTCATATGGCGGTTGTGGCGAAGTGGTTAACGCACCGGATTGTGGCTCCGGCATTCGTGGGTTCAATTCCCATCAATCGCCCTTGAAATGATTTAATATTAAATTGGACCCTTAGCTCAGTTGGTTAGAGCTACCGGCTCATAACCGGTTGGTCGTAGGTTCGAGTCCTACAGGGTCCACCAATTAATTACGGAGGAATACCCAAGTTCGGCTGAAGGGATCGGTCTTGAAAACCGACAGGCGGGTTAAACCGCGCGGGGGTTCGAATCCCTCTTCCTCCTCCATAGTACATAATCCAACGATCTGTATGTTCATTTTATATGAGCCTATAGATCGTTTTTTCTATTTGTTGAACTTCCGAAGACTGAACTATTTTCAGGGTAGAATCAAAATGAAAAAGTTGATAAAGGAGTACACTATAAACAAATATGACTTAAACGGTATGATCTATAGTAAAATGTTTCAATAGTTCCCAAGCACATGAAAAGACCACATAAAGTGCTAAACTTCATGTGGTTAGTAGGAATTATATATATTAGCTGAAATGAGGAAATGAGATGGAAATAAATTTTACAAGCGATGCAAGTAAATACATTTCTGAGTTACTAAAACCGGATGAAATTTTGGTTCTTTTTTATGATACTGAGGGTTGTGGTTGTGCTATGAATGGTGTTCCTGTTCTTAATATTGAAGCAGGTACTATGCAAAATGAACTGGTGAGTATTAAGACTAATGAGTTTCGACTTTTTATGTTTAAGAAGCATACCATCTTTTTTGATGAACAAATGCGAATACATTTTGAGAATAACCGTTTAAAGCTTTCTAGTAATAATCAAATTTTTTCTTCAAGCCTCTTGCTTAGACGAAGGGAAGATCTCTAAGAAAAATCCAAACGAGTGTCCCTAAACCAATGCAATAAATAGCAAAATACGAAAGTCGGGTGCGGTTTACCATTGAAATTAACCACTTAATACCAACAATAGCAAAAAGGAAACTAGCAATAAACGCAATCGTTGTTTCTACAAAATAAAGGTTGAAAAAATCCGGGGACATGTCTGGAACTTCAACGATAGTTATACCTAAAATCAGCGGGATGGAAAGTAGAAAAGAATACCGTACCGCTGTCTTCTTTTCTAATCCGCACCATAATGCTGTCACTAATGTGCTTCCAGCCCTTGAAATCCCTGGTAAAATTGCTAGTGCTTGGCCGAAGCCAATTAAGAAACCGTCTCTCCAATTCATCTCGCGAGCGGTACGCTTACCTGGTTTAATTCCATGTTCGATTAAGATGAGAAATAGTCCAGTGACAATCAATGATGCTCCGATTGTTGCTGTGTTCGTGATGTTTTCTCCAATAAGGCCTTCAAACAATTTCCCTATAATTGCTGTTATTCCTGTGGAAAATACTAATAATAGACTAAAGCGGAATTGAGCTACCTTTTCTTTATTCTTGAATAAAAGATAGGCAAAGAACCCATGAATAATGTCTAATAACTCTTTTCGAAAATAAATAGTTACTGCCAGTAGAGATGCAAAGTGAAGTAATATTTCAAATTCTAAGTGGTTTCCATCTACCTTTATTCCAAGCAGCTTCTGTACGAGCAGAAGGTGAGCGGAGCTGGATATTGGTAAAAATTCAGAAAGGCCTTGAACAATTCCTAAAATAAGTGCTTCGAACCAATTCATCTTTCTATTCCTCCTTTAGCATGAAAAGCCTGTCTATACATGTATAAATAAAATTTTCAAAAAAATGCGTAAAACATCTTCTATAAAGTTTTTTTGTATCGTATTATTTTTGTTGGCTACATTTGTAGACTTTGTTGCTCTTAGGTGTTCCCTCGTTTTGACTTCAAGCATGACAATTGGGGTTTTGCTTTGGCTGCTACCTAAAGAACTAATAATACTATCATAAAAGCTTTTTCTGATAGATTGTTCCTTTTAAAATTGCTAGTAGTGATACGAAGATTAGTTATGAGACGTAATTTTATGGGTATCATAGCAAGGTAAAAGTGAATTTAATCATTAATTACTTATTCTGGGATCATCTCAAGTCTAATCGTTTGAAAGGAGAGGGGAAATCTGCTAATGTAGGTAATGACAGTGAAGAACTGTTGAAAAAAGGAAATTGCTAAAACATAAGTTTTAGGAAAAATAATTTTTAAGCATTTTAAGGAGGATATTTTAATGGCAAACTTTACATTACCTGAATTACCTTACGCTTTTGATGCACTTGTACCACACGTTGATGAAGAAACAATGAAAATTCACCATGGTAGACATCACAATACTTATGTAACAAATTTAAATAATGCTCTAGAAGGTCATGCAGATTTGGCTGAGAAGAGCCTAGAAGATTTATTAAACAACCTAGATGCACTACCAGAAAGCATTCGTACTGCTGTTCGTAACAATGGTGGTGGCCATGCAAACCATTCACTATTTTGGGAAGTAATGTCACCAAATGGTGGCGGCACTCCAACTGGTGAATTAGCTGATGCGATTAATTCTGCATTTGGTAGCTTAGATGCTTTCAAAGAAGAATTTGCAAAAGCGGCTACAACACGCTTTGGTTCTGGTTGGGCTTGGTTAATCGTTGACAATGGTCAACTGGCTGTTACGAGCACACCAAACCAAGACACGCCAATTATGGAAGGCAAAACACCAATCTTAGGACTTGATGTTTGGGAGCATGCTTATTATTTAAATTATCAAAACAAGCGTCCTGATTACATTGCAGCATTCTGGAATGTTGTAAATTGGGATGAAGTATCAAAGCGTTTTAACGCTGCTAAATAATTGTTAAATAAGGGAGACTGCTCAAATTTGAGTAAGTCTCTTTTTTTGCAAATTTAATATTTCATCATTTAGTTCTATAGGTTCAAAGAAAAACTTCCAAATAATTAGCAGTTTTATTACCAATTAATTAGTATAACGACTCTTATTTAAGACAAACTAGCATTGAGATGTTAAAGGGGAGTCGCAAATGAAAAATTTCTTTAAAAAGTTCTTGGCGAGGTAGAAGTAAACCGTGATTTAACCCTCCTTTTAATCATTGGTGGTTTATATGCACTTAGTATTGCCTTGTCTAATACGTTTGTAAATGTTTACTTATGGAAGCAATCAGGAGAATTTACTCATATTGCTCTTTACAATTTAGCATCAGTTGTCATGCAGCCGCTTACGTTTATCTTAGCCGGTAGATGGGCCAAAAAAATTGATCGGGTTATTGTTTTACGGTTAGGAGTATCCTTCCTATCCGTTTCTTTTTCACGGTTTTATTTTTAGGAGAAAAAGCCAATAGTTATTTACTGCTTTTAGGGGCTTTAATAGGGATTGGTTTTGGTTTTTACTGGCTTGCGTTTAATGTATTAACATTTGAAATTACCGAACCGGAAACCCGTGATTTTTTTAATGGTTTTCTTGGATTGCTGACATCTTTTGCGGGAATGATCGGGCCGATTTTAGCTGGTTTTCTCATTACGAGTATGGAAAAGTTTACTGGTTATCGAGTAATTTTCGGTATTTCCTTGGCCCTTTTTGTAGCAGCTGTGATCCTAAGCTTTTTCTTAAATAGGCGTCCAGCCACAGGTACCTTTGATTTTAAGCGTATTATTCAAGAAAGAAAGCATAGTCCTAATTGGAAAAATATTTTGTTTGCTCACTTTTTTCAGGGACTACGCGAGGGTACGTTTGTTTTTGTGATTGTTGTATGGGTTTATATTGCAACGAATAGTGAATTGGCAATTGGAACTTATGGTTTAGTAGCTTCAGCGGTTTCTTTTGTCACATATTATTTAGTTGGGCGTTTTATAAAGCCGCATTTTCGTAAAAAAGCAATTTTAATTGGTGGGATTGGTTTATATTTAGCCATTTTCTTGATTGCCTTTGAACCAACTTTCACAAGATTAATTATGTATGGGATCGTTATATCTATTTCTTATCCCATCCTTCTTGTTCCATATATTTCATTAACTTACGATATTATAGGTAGAGGCTGGAAGGCAGCTGAAATGCGGGTTGAGTATATCGTTGTTAGGGAGATCTTTTTAAATAGTGGACGAATAACCTCGATACTACTATTTCTTTTAACTGTAACAATGTTTGATGAAGAAAAGGGGATCCCGATGCTCTTATTACTTCTTGGAGCAGGACATCTAATCATTTACTTCTTTGTGAGAAAAATAAACATTGACAACCCATCAAAAGGCGGAGAAGAATACAGCCTAGTCAGAAATAAAAAACAAGGTGATGGACAAAATGACGGATCACCGGTTTAATGTAAAATGTAGAATGTAGATTTTTTTGAAAAGGCTTACTGAGCTAATTAAATAATATTCTACATTTTACATCCTTTATATAGGCACCTTCGAGGGTGTCTATTTTTGTTTTTTTTAGTATAATAGGAGGGGTATGTTGATTACAATCTAGAAAGAGGTGAACTGGTTCATGGGTAAAAATAAGAAGAAAACGCATATGCCGGTTCGGTTAAATATCTTGTTTTTTGTTGTATTTTTATTATTTTCTGCACTTATATTACGTTTAGGCGTTGTCCAAATTGTACAGGGAGAAGATTACCAACGGAAAATTGAACGAACTGTAAGTGTGAGTTCTAAAACCGATGCACCAAGAGGAATCATGTATGACCGCTTTGGTAATGTTGTTGTTGATAATGAGCTAGTATTATCGGTAACCTACACAAGCAGAAATACATCAAATGAGGAGAAGCTTCGTGTCGCGAAAAGACTTAACGATTTTATTGAAGTGGATCTTTCAAGTATTACCGAGAGAGATAAGAAAGATTACTGGCTTATAACGAGGACAGAGGAAGCAAAAGAATTAGTATCAAGAGAAGAAATGATTGAATTAGAAAATGATCCTATGAAAATTTACCGCCTCCAATTAGATCGAATAACAGATGAGCATCTAAAAGAGATTACTGAAGATGAATTGGAAGTTTTAGCGATTAAACGTGAATTTGATCGAGGCTATGCTCATTCGCCACAGCGAGTAAAAGTTGGGGTTACCTATAAAGAAGCAGCCCAGGTATTAGAAAATTTAAATGAGTTACCTGGAGTAGATATTCTTAGGGATTCAAAAAGAAAATACAATTACGGAAATTCGTTTTCTGCCTTTGTGGGGAACACGGGACAAATACCAAGAGAGCAAATAGATCGTTATTTAGCATTGGGCTATGATCGTAGTGATCATGTAGGAACAAGTAGACTTGAAGAACAATATGAAGATGTGTTAAGAGGAAAAAAAGCTGTTGTGGAACAGACTTTAGATGGTTCTAGAAAAATGATCGGAGCACCTCGAGTAAAGGAGGGGCAACGTGGAAAAGATTTAGTTTTGTCTGTAGATATGGAGCTACAGCTTGCTGTTGAACAAATTATCGCTGATGAGGTAGAGAGAGTCCTTGCAAATCGTGGTTTTATTAATAATGGAGCAGCCTACGTTGTGATGATGGATCCACATACAGGTGAAATTTTATCAATGGCGGGTTACGATACTTCTAAATCTGGGAATAATCATGATTTAGGCGTAGTTCACGATGCATTTGTCATGGGGTCTGCAGTGAAAGGTGCTACAGTGCTCGCTGGTTTTGAGGCTGGTTATGCCAATCCAGGAACAGTTTTTTTTGATCGTCCAATTATGATTGGGCAAACGCGAAAAAGTTCATTTGGTGGTAGATCATTAGGTCGTATTAATGATCTTACAGCTCTCGAAAGATCTTCTAACGTTTATATGTTTGAAATAGCAATGGCCTTTGGTAATTATCACTATGCATCAAAGCGTGGTGGTGGTTTAAATGATCGAACGATAGGTTTTAACCAAATGCGTTACTACTTTAATCAGTTTGGGCTAGGAGTTAAGACAGGAATTGATCTTCCAAATGAGGCTACCGGCTATAACGGTGGCGTTCAACAGCTCGGAAATTTACTTGACTATAGTATTGGTCAGTTTGATACGTATACACCATTGCAAATGGCTCAGTATGTATCAACGATTGCTAATGGCGGTTATCGTGTTCAACCTCGATTTGTAAGAGAAATACGTGAACCTAGTACGGTAGAAAACGAATTAGGTAATATCGTCAAACAATTTTCTCCTACTGTATTAAATCGGGTTGATATGAAGGATGAACAAATTGCACGAGTCCAAGAAGGCTTCCGTTTGGTTGTTCATGGAAATCAAGGAACAGCTCGAGTTCTGGCAAATAAGCCTTATAAGGTAGCTGGGAAAACAGGTACAGCGCAGGTATTGAACAATAAGGCTAATAATCATACATTTGTTGGTTATGCGCCTTATGATAATCCAGAGGTTGCTTTTGCTGTAATCGTGCCTTATCTAAAAATTGCTGATAACTTTGGTCGTCCAGCAAACAATATAACGGCACAAATTCTAGATAAGTACTTTGATTTGAAAGAAAATAGAAATGGTCCGAATGGAGACAGTTTACAAGAAAACGAAGATACAGAAGAGGAAACTGAAGAGTAACCAAAAATGAGGTGACGGTGTCACCTCATTTTTTTTAATAAATATACTAATTTTTTTGGGGAAAGATGTCTACGTACATGAATTTCCTAAACTTCACGCAGAGCGTGAAGAGCCAAGCGAATGCTTGGCTACGGACAAAATGCTTTTTATACAAACCTTATTCCCTATTTGCTAAGTTCATCTCCTATCTTCATTATATCCTGCAGTGAAAATCGCTGCTAAAAATGCTACAACTACTAGCAAAATTAACGGTGTTTTTGGATAATCAACCGCATGTGTGAATTTCATGATCACGAGATAATGGAGAGGAATAATTAGAAATGCAAACAAGGTAACAACTATAATTGCAACTAGTTTCATCGTAAACTCCTTTAGACGATTATTAAAAAATAAGAAAGTATATGCGTTTATAGTACTAGATGTCTAGCTTCAGGCGCCATCGGCTCGAGGTCAAATAACCTGCCAGATATAAAAGTGAAAAGCGCACTTTTAATCTGACAGAACATTTGCTTGTCGCCGATAGGCGGGCGCCTTGCGCTTTTCTTATTATCGTTAGTGTTTACTATTTTGTCTAGTTTTAAGTAAGTTTTTCAATTATTTCTTCTAGCGTCATTTCTGATGTTAAAAAGTATTCACCAGCTTTTATTTTACCTTCAAGCTTATTTTTTATTAAGTAGTTATCAAATAATTTCCGATCACTAATCAGCCCTTTTTCCTCTAATAACTGTCCTACACTACCACTACTTGTTCCTGGTTCAATCGTAAAGGTAATTTCCTTAATGACTTCCTTTTCAATGACTTTTTCTGGAGGAGGAGTAGTTTCAGGGGTTTCGGTTAAGACAGCCTGATTATTTTGTAATTGTTCTAGTTCTAATTGATCAATTACAGCTAATCCGTGAACTTGTAAATATTCTTCTAGGTCTTGTTCCGTAAAAACAACCTTTTCGTTGCTTGTAACCTCTGTAATTACATGGAAATCATCTGTAAAATAATATTTATAGGTGAACAGTAAAGTTGTCAGTAAAATACCGGTAGCAATTCCTTGGAGCATCTTTTTTGTCATCTTCTTCTCCTTTCACTGGATCGAATTCAAAGGGTTATCCTAAGATTTCATTAAGTTTTTCAATACTTAGTCCAGTCATTTGTTCAATCTCTTCTAAAGAATGACCATCTTCATATAAAGCTAAGATTTTATCTCGATCATATGTTATGAAACTATCTTGGTTATTGGTAAAATAACGTTCATCCTGTCCAATCAAAATCTCTTCTTCTAGCACTTTAATCTTCTTTTTGAGTTGGTAGATTTCTTGCATCAGTGTGATCGAAAAGTTCTCAATTTGTTTTTCTACCTCTTTATTTCTGTCCTTTTTCACAAAAGAAATAGTAAACAAAATGATCGATGTAAAAAGTAAAATTGTTATTGTAAATCCCATCTGTAATACCTCCCTTGTCCAATACTATTCATTTATATCATAAATGCTAAAAATACAGAAGGGTCGAAAGGGAATTGGATTTATTATGCAAATCTCCTTTGCCTAGAAAAATGTCGGACCTTGTACCTAAAAAAAGAATTGGCCAAGTAGAATCATAGCAACTTTTGTCATACTTGTTGCAGATTGGATTAGATTTTCTTTCAATCCTAGAAAAGAGGAAGTCAAAATAAAAAATTCTATTAAATACATAGTATGATGTATAGGACAGACATATTTCTACAAAATAGACTGCTTGTTGCCGGTTTCTAACAATTGTAAGATGTAATTATACTTCGAAGAAATGCGGTCGCGGATTATATTGAGGTGAAAAAGTGCTTGATTAGTGAAATTCTTAAATATCAAAATATTGGATTGTCGATCAGAGAAATTGCCTCTGAATTAAACTTGTCCATAAGTACAGTCCAATATCAAATCAATAAACATCAACAACAGCTAGAAGATTATTGTGCTTATTCCTATCAAAAGGAGAGAACAGATAGCCAAGCTAACAAAGAAGATTTGCCTTTTTCCGGTTGGACACAAAGTAATCAATGTGGATTAATGGTACAATCACCCCACTCTCTATTTTGTTATTGGGAGTTTTCTAATGGAAAAAAACGAAGCGTTCAACTACATTTAAATCAGGAATGGTCTACTTTAGAAAAAAAAATTAGGTTGTTTGATATAACCTCAATGACTTTTAATGGACACAATGCCCACCAATTTCAGGAGTACACGCTACCAGAAGAATGTCGACAATGGTTTTTTTATCACGTAAATCCCAATCGTACATATTGTGTAGATATTGGGGTGATTGTAAAAAACGGTGGCTTCTTTTCAATCCTTAGATCTAATTCGATTGGTACACCTCGTGCACCCCAAAACGATATTGTAGAGGGTGAGTTGAATTGGGTAGAAGCTAGAAGTGACAAACCTAAATGGATAGAGGGATTTAGTAGTTATTCTTATTATGAAAAATAAACGTAAGGGTGGAGAAACTAATGGTAAATGGTTATTTTTCTATTGTACTACATGCACATCTACCCTTTGTTAGACATCGGGAGAATGAAAGACTTGAAGAGCGTTGGTTATTCGAAGCCATGTGTGAAACGTACATTCCGCTTCTTTGGAACTTAGAAGAACAACATGAGCAAAAAGCTTTTACAATATCCTTTTCTACACCTTTAATGGAAATGTTAGCTGATCCTCTTATGCAAAGAAGATTTCTACATAGTCTTGAAAAGACACAGTCTCTATTAAAAAAAGAAGAAAATACAGTTAAAAAAGTCGAAGAACGATTATTAGTTGAGTTTTATACAAGACGTTTTGAGAAAATTAGGGAAACCTTTCTAAAATATGAACAAAATCTTTTAAAAGGTTTTCGCAACTATTGCGAGGAAGGAAAGATTACCTGCATTTGCAGTTCTGCTACTCATGCTTTTTTACCATATCTACAAACATCAGAAGGCCTAAGAGCGCAAATAGTTCATGGAATCCGCACATTTGCAAAATATTTCGGGTTCAAACCAAAAGGTTTTTGGCTTCCTGAGTGTGCCTTTAATCTAGGTCTCGATCGTATCTTGTTTGAAGAAGGAATTCGCTATACGTTTGTTGATGAACATGCTTTAAAATATGCAGAGCCAGTACCTTCCAAGGGGGCCTCTGTACCAATTTATTCACCTAATGGGATTATGTTGTTTCCCCGGAACACGAGACTCTCAAATCAGGTTTGGAGTTCGTATGATGGATATCCAGGTGATGTCAATTACCGTGAGTTTTATCGAGACATTGCCCATGAACGTGACTGGGATTATATCCAGCCCTTTATGCATTCTGAAGGAATTCGATTTGACTCAATGCTAAAATTTCATCGGGTCACTGGTAGGACTGAAGACAAACACTATTATCTTAGAGAAAATGCTTTAGCAAAGGTTAAAGAGCATAGTGATCATTTTATAAAAGAAGTAAAAGAAGAGCTTCAGCTCAATGAATCACCCATAAAACCACCATATCTTATTGTAACCCCATTTGATGCTGAACTCTTTGGTCACTGGTGGTTTGAAGGACCAGATTGGTTAAAACATTTGCTGACTGATGGTGGTAAAGAAGTAGAGTTTATTACTCCAGAAGTATTTCTAGAGCGCCATTACCTGGACATTGAGACAGCTGAAGTTACGTTTAGTACCTGGGGAAGAGATGGATATGGTGAGGTTTGGTTAAATGAAAAAAATTGTTGGATCTACCCCAAATTACACTGTATGGAAAATGACTTAGTTCAGTTAGTAACTGAATTTAAGGGGAAATCAGCTGAAACAGACCGTGGTTTAAAGCAGTTGGTACGGGAGTGGATGCTAGCAGTGAGTAGTGATTGGCCTTTTATTCTAGATAGTGAAAGTGCAACACAATATGCAATTAATCGTCTACTTGAGCATATGAACCGTTATGAACAATTAAGGAGTTCTCTGGTGAATATGCAATTAAATCACAACCTTTTATCTGAATATGAAGCTGAATATCCATTTCTAGCTGAAATTATTTTAGATATATTCGTTAAAAGTCAAGGGAACAACGCTTTTAAGCAGAAAATAGCAAAACAGCTAAATCTACGAAAAAAAACGATCCTAATGCTAGCTTGGGAATATCCGCCGATGATTGTTGGGGGCTTATCAAGACATGTGTTTGACCTTACTAAGGCATTAGCGAATGAAGATTGTGAGGTCCATGTAATAACGACAGCAGTTACTGGTTCTCCAGATTATGAAATGATAAATGATGTTCATATTCATCGTGTTACTAGTTTACAGCCAGAGGCAAATGACTTTTATGATTGGGTAGGTAGTTTTAATTTAGCCATTTGTGACTATGTCCTTGATCTTTCAAAAAAAGTCCAATTTGACCTTATTCATGCTCATGACTGGTTGGTATCTGTGGCTACAATATCATTGAAAGAACAATTGAAAATCCCTGTCGTTGCAACTATTCATGCTACTGAGCATGGAAGAAACAATGGAATTTATACAGAACTGCAACAAAATATCTCACAAAAAGAATGGCAATTAACCTATGAGGCGAGTATGGTAATTGTCTGTAGTCATTACATGAAAGATGAGGTTATCAACATCTTTCAGTTGCCATTGGATAAAATAGCAATCATTCCAAATGGGGTAGATCGCGAAATGGTGATAGGAAATGCTTCCTCAAGCTGGAAGCTAACATATGGTTCAGAAAATGATATTTATATTTTTTCAGTTGGGAGAATAGTAAAGGAAAAAGGGTTTCAGACGATTATTGATGCAGCACCAATGATAATTTCAAGACATTCAAATGTAAAATTTATAATCGCTGGAAAAGGACCACTGTTAGAAGACTATCGATCTCAGGTTATCGAGAAAAAGTTAGAGAAGCATGTCTATTTTATTGGATTTGTGGAGGATCATCAACGAAATGAAATTTTTCAGGGGTGTGACATTTGTCTATTTCCTAGTTACTACGAACCTTTTGGTATCGTAGCTCTAGAAGGAATGATAGTCGGAAAGCCGACGATTGTTTCTGATACAGGAGGATTAGGAGAAATTATTACACATGAAAAAACAGGAGTAACAATCTATCCACAAGACGTACAAAGTTTAACGAACCAAGTAATTAATTTAATTGAAAATCAAGAGCTAGCAAAAGAATTGCTCGAAATGGTAAAAAGCTCGCCGAGAGCAAATATAGTTGGAGTTCCATTTCCAAAGAAACAATCGCTATTTATGAAGAGTGTTTATCCGTTATGGAAGTAAAAAGTCTTTCCTGATATTAGTTTGATTTTACAGAGTATATCGCTTGGGGGGTTAATAGAGTGAAAGCTGTTATCATGGCTGGTGGAAAAGGTACTCGCCTTCGTCCTTTAACTTGTAACATTCCAAAACCAATGGTTCCACTTATTCATAAGCCGGTAATGGAATATTTAATTGAATTATTAAAAAAACATGGAATTACTGAAATCGCAGTAACCGTTCAATATTTATCTGAGGTTATCAAAGATTACTTCGGTGATGGTAGTCAATTTGGCGTAAAGTTATATTATTTTGATGAAGATATTCCCCTGGGTACAGCTGGGAGTATAAAAAATGCGGAAAAGTTTCTAGATGAACGTTTTATTGTTGTTAGCGGCGATGGGTTAACAGACTTTGATTTAGTTAAAGGAATTCAGTTTCATGAGGAAAAAGAAGCGCTAGCGACGGTTTTCATGAAGCAAGTTGATACTCCTATCGACTATGGGGTAATAGCGACGAATGAAAATGGTGAAATTATCCGCTTCAAAGAAAAACCAAGCTGGAATGAGGCCTTTAGTGATACAGTTAATACAGGAATATATGTCCTAGAACCAGAGATCCTATCTTATTTAAGAGTAGGTGTACCGACTGATTTTAGCAGAGATCTATTTCCATTGTTAATGAAGGAAAAAAAACGCTTATTCGCGTTTCATGCTGAAGGGTATTGGTCAGATGTGGGAAACCTCAGGTCCTATCGAAACACTCAATTTGATATGTTACAGAAAAAAGTAAATGTTAACCTTTTGGGTACTGAAGTTCAAGAAGGCATGTGGTTTGGAGACAATGTAATAATTGAAGAGGGAGTTCTATTAAAGGCTCCCCTATCAATAGGTGAGGGAACAGTAATATGCTCGGGAGTTGCACTTGGTGAAAATTGTGTTGTTGGGAATCATTCGGTATTGTCAACGGACTGCTCTTTAACACAATCTATTTTATGGAATGATATATTTGTCGGAGCTAAGAGTGAATTACGTGGCACGACAATTTGCCAAGGAACAAAGCTGGAAAAAGAAACCTCACTTTATGAAGCTTCGGTTGTCGGTGAAAAATGTACAATTGCAGTAGGAGTAACCATCAAACCAGACGTGATGGTTTGGCCAAATAAAGGGATTGCAGAAGCGACTATCGTTCATACCTCATTATTTGAGCAGCGAAGTAAGCCTAAAAAGTACGCGAAAAAAAGTCGCACCAATCGGAAAACGAAAGCACTAGAAACGGTGGGTGAAAAAAAATGAATTTTGGTCAATATAATAGCTATAGTACTCTTAAGTATGGAATATGGATTGATGGTGAATTTTCCTGGTTAGATGATGCTTCATGGTCAACGGAAACTAGTAATTTTTTCAATGAAACCATGCAGCTATCCGTTCTTATAGAGCCCTGTACGTATGAAGGGACAATGGTCCATGTAATTTCAATTCGCAACTACCTGAGTAAGAATAGAGAAATCAAGCTTTTCTTTAATCAAAGTCCAAATGAATCCTCCGAAGAAGGAGTAACATTTTATGCCCCTGCGGTTTCAGCTTTAGTTCGTTCTTTTGGTGAAGATTATTTCTTAATGAACGGACAAATGGGGAATCGTGGAATTGTTCAATATTGTGCGAACTTTAAGCAGCCAAGTTCAATAGCTGAAGGGCACGTATTATCGCAGCCGTTCTCTTCTGGGGGAACAATGAGTAGTGTTATAAGTTTAGAGGGAGAAATTAAAGCAAATGAAGAAAGTGTTGCCTATTTGTGGATGTGTCATGGGACTGAAGAACAGGTATTAACGAATAATTCATTAACGCAATTAAACATTTCCTTTATCAAGAATAATAAAACGCAGGTGTGTTCAAAGTAAATGGAGCTTCAAGATATCTCTTTGGGATTTGCCTATCATATCAAGAAGGTAAATCAGTTCCATTAAATGGATGTTAATATTCTAAAGGAAAACAGTCATAACTCAAAAAGAAGTACTTGATTGTTAGAAAGTATTTTGCTATTATTTAAAAGTATGATTGAAGTAAAGCATGTTTGGAGGGAAAATGAATGCGCGTAAATATTACATTAGCTTGTACAGAAACAGGTGATCGTAACTACATCACTACTAAAAATAAACGTAATAATCCAGATCGTCTTGAGTTAAAAAAATATAGCCCAAGATTAAAAAAGATGACTTTGCACCGCGAAACAAAGTAAGCAGACTTTTTCTGCTTACTTTTTTTTATTCTTATCCGGATAACACAAGTTATTTTTTTACATACAGAAGGTTTAACTTATGAAACGAATAAAGTATAATAAACATCAAGGTGCTCTTAAAATAGAGCTTCATAGCATCCTTTTACATATATTTTAAAAATAGCTTTTAAAAGGTGATCATATGGAAAAAGTCTATTTACGTAATAAAATGAAACAAAGACTAGCTGAGATGAACGAAGCGGACTACTGGCAACAATCTAAAAAAATTAGAGAGAAGCTTTTTAACAGCACTGAATGGTCTGAGGCTAAAACAATTGGGATTACTATATCTACAGGACGTGAAGTAGATACATTAGCTATCATTGAAGAGGCATGGCAGACAAATAAGCGGGTTGTTGTCCCGAAATGTTATCCCCAAAAAAGAGAGTTGAAATTTTATCAAATTAATTCTTTTACAGAAGTTGAGGACAGTTTCTATTCGTTAAAAGAACCAATCATCTCAATTACTAAGCTTGTTCAAAAAGAAGACATAGACTTGGTCGTTGTTCCGGGGATTATTTATGACCAAAGAGGTTATCGGATCGGTTACGGTGGAGGTTACTATGACCGCTTCCTAAGTGATTATCCCAATAAGACAATTTCTCTAGCGTTTGAGATGCAGATTGTTGAAGAAGTTCCAGCCGAGGAACATGATATCGCTGTTGAGAAATTAATTAGTAATACATAAAGAACTTGGAGGATGTGTCATGGGTAGTATTGAACGTTATTCTAGACAAATACTGTTTCAACCAATAGGCGAAGAAGGTCAAAAAAAACTAGCAGCAAAAAAGTCCTAATTGTAGGGATGGGGGCACTAGGTACAGTTTTGGCTAATCATCTAGTTCGGGCAGGGGTTGGTCATGTTCGCTTCGCGGATCGTGACTATGTTGAGCGAAGTAATTTACAAAGACAAATGCTCTTTGACGAAGATGATGTAACTCAAGCTCTACCAAAGGCAATTGCAGCTCAAAATCGGTTACAGAAAATTAATTCAGATGTTACTGTTGAAGGAGTCGTCACTGATGTTACCTTGCAAAACATAACTGAGTTAATGGATGGCGTTGACTTGGTGTTAGATGGGACTGATAATTTTCAGACACGCTTTTTAATAAATGATGCTTGCTATAAAGCAGGTGTCCCGTTTGTCTATGGTGGGGCGGTTAGTTCTAGAGGTATGTCGGCGATTTTTATCCCGGGAGTTACCCCTTGTTTACGTTGTTTTATTGGCGGTGGGAATACAGCAGGTCAAACATGCGATACAATCGGAGTTATTTCTCCAGTTGTTGATATCGTGGCCTCATTTCAAGTGATCGAAGCATTAAAGTATTTAACGGATAATCATGATGTCCAAAGAAAAAGTTTGATAACTTTTGATGTGTGGAAGCATCATATGTATGAAATGAAATTTTCTAAAAGCAAAGAGAATTGTCCAACGTGCAGTTTGCATGAATATCCAGCGCTTCACGAGGATAAAGAGCAAGCCGTAACTTCGCTTTGTGGAAGAGAAACGGTCCAGATTAACATGGGGCAAAAATTAGATTTACATGTATGGGCTGAAAAACTGTCAAAGTAGCAGAAGTAACAAAAACCCCATTTTTAATTCGAGCTCAGTTAACTGAAGGCGAAAAATTAGTCTTATTTCCTGACGGTAGAACGCTCGTGCAGGGTACAGAAGATATTACTCGAGCAAAAAGTTTATACGCTAGATATATTGGCTTGTAACACTTTTTTTCGTTTTGCAAGATAGAATTTTTATTGGAAGGTGGATCATTTATCAATGGAGTATAATAAACAACCAGAGTTGTCGTAATTGGAACAGGCTTTGTAGGTTCAAGTTATTCTTTTGCGCTACTTAACCAGGGAATTACAGATGAAATGGTATTGATCGATTTAAATAAGAAAAAAGCAGAAGGCGATGCTATGGATTTAAATCATGGCATGCCATTTGGCTCGCCTATGAAAATTTGGGCTGGGGAATATGCCGATTGTAAAGACGCTGATATAGTTGTTATTACTGCTGGGGCAAATCAAGGTCCTGGAGAAACCCGTTTGGATCTGATCGAAAAAAACGCGAAAATCTTCAAAATAATTGTTGGTGAAGTGATGAAGAGTGGGTTTAATGGTGTCTTTATTATTGCGACAAATCCAGTAGACATTCTGTCTTACGCTACCTGGAAGTATTCAGGTTTACCGATGGAACGTGTCATCGGCTCAGGTACAATTCTTGATACCGCTCGCTTTCGGTTCTTATTAGGACAGTACTTCAATGTCGATTCAAGAAGTGTTCACGCCTACATCATGGGCGAACATGGTGATACCGAACTTCCGGTCTGGAGCCATGCGAATATTGGTGGGCGTTCGATCCTTAGCTATTTTGAAGACCATAAGGAAGGACGATCATTGGAAGATCTAGATAAAATCTTTATTAATGTTCGTGATGCAGCTTATCATATTATTGAACGTAAAGGTGCAACCCACTATGCTATTGCAATGGGATTACTTCGTTTAACAAGAGCGATCTTACGTAACGAGAATTCAGTGTTAACTGTATCGACACTTCTTCGAGGTGAATATGGATTGGATGATATTTATATTGGAGTTCCAGCTATCGTTAATAGTAATGGTATTAGAGAAGTGTTAGAGCTTAATTTAAGTGATGAAGAAAGACAAAAATTACACCATTCAGCCAAAGTGTTACGGGATGCGATGGGTCCAATATCTTAATTATCCCCGAAAACCTAATCCGCCGATTAGGTTTTTCTTTTAGAATAAGAAAACAGTACCGTTTTTAGTACTGGATTTCTAAACTTCAGTGTTGGAGTTTTTTTTATCATCTGAGAATAAATTTACCTTATTAATGCAAACTTATTAATGAGGTGATTGAAGGATGTTCGATAACAGGAACAACAACAGTAATATGTTAATGACAATGGTACTCTCAATGATTTCAGTATTTTTTATTTATCAGTACCGATATCGAATTATAAATTTGGTATTGGGTACAAGGTGGATCCGACGTTTAGCTGTTTCTGGAGCTTTACAAATTCCGTTTATCCGAGATCGCTTTTATGCTCGGTTTATGCCTTTTTAGGAGTTGCTACTTTATTTTAGTGTAGCCAAGCGGTTGCTTGGCTCTTCACGTGTGGTTGAACTTTCTTCGCAACAGACGATCTAAAAAGCAACATAAAACCGCCCAAAAACTTGAAAAACTAACTTGAAGTGGACAGAAGCTGTCTACTTCTTTTTATGCTTACGTAAGAGAAGAAAAATAAATAATACTGGTCATTCGAAAAGCTCAGAAATGATTGTTATAATAAACTTAAGGGGGAGTATTATGAGATGGAAAACGATTTGTTTCGATTTAGATAACACATTGTTTAGTCATGAGGATGCTTTTGAAAAAGCTATTTGTTTTTGCTTTGATACGCTCCTTAAAGCAAAAAATCTCCAAGAAGGAATTGATACGAAAAAGTTATTTACTGTTTTTAAAAAGTATAGTGATGTTTATTGGAATGATTATGAAACCGGCGTTTTGTCTCAAACGGAATATCGTCGAAAACGTTTTCTACAAACTGCGGCACATTTTCACTTCCCGTTTACCTACTCAGAGGCGGATGATTTCCACGAACATTATTACTTAGTGATAGATGACTTTAGTGAACCTTATCCCCAATTATCGTTGTTAATGGAAAATCTAGCTAAGGCAAATATTAAATTAGGTATTATTACGAATGGAACTGCCGATACTCAATATAATAAAATAAATAAATTGGCGCTTAATCAATGGTTTAGCGATGATTGTATTTTGATTTCGGAAGAAGTTAAGGTTTGTAAACCGAATCGAGAAATTTTTGACCTAGCAAAGAAAAAGTTACAATCTGACGGAGACTACCTTTTTGTAGGAGACTCGTGGGACCATGACGTCATTGGGGCGATAGAAGCCGGCTGGGATTCTATCTTTTGAATACGAGAAACGAAACTCCAAAAACTGGGCATAGGCCAGCAAATATTTGTTATAGTCTCCCTGAAGTTGCTAAATTTATTTATAACGAAAACAACTTGGAAGGATGAAATTATGGACGAATTAAGCCAAGATGTCTACTATTGGCAAGTGATTCATCATCTTGTTAAAAATATTGGTATGAGTGCGTTTCTAGTTAAGTCAGAGGAAAAGGAGATTTGGCTAGAAACCACAGAGGACTCATCTGAAGGAACAACTGTCATTCGAATTCTACGTCATGATATGAATTGGAGCAACTATATTGCTAGAGATCTAGAAAACCTAGCAAAAGATGCCGAACATGTGCGGAAAGACCTAAGAAGTAAACGCCTGCATATTATTAATGTGTATATCTCTAGCTTCTTGCCGGTGGACTCGTATGAGAGATTTCTGGATCACCCAGTAAAAACAAAAAATAACCGAATTACTATACAATCATTTATTCTTGATGGTGAACATGGATATGAACAAAGAGTTTCAAAGTTAAGTGAGGTTATAAATTGCGAACTTCCTAGATTAACTCAAATTAGTCATGATCCTGTCGGAGACATACATCAGTACCGCCGCGAGGTTGTAGCAATTTCTGACAGAAAGTCAAAGCAAGAAAGAGCTTTATTCACTTATGGGAAGCCAGTGCTCACATTTTTACTCTTAATTAGCGTTCTCATTATTTTTGGATTTATGGAGTACTATGGAAGTAGTACTAGTTTATTAACGTTAGTCGAATTTGGAGCAAAATATGATCCGCTTATTCATCAAGGTGAATGGTGGCGTTTTTTTACAGCTGTTTTTTTACATATAGGTATTATTCATCTTGTTATGAATTCTATTGCACTTTATTACTTAGGTGGACTTGTTGAAAGGATATATGGGACACCGAGGTTTTTGTTAATCTATCTCATAGCAGGATTATTTGGTTCTATTAGTAGCTTTGCTTTTAACAGTCAAGTATCTGCAGGTGCATCTGGGGCTATTTTTGGTTGCTTTGGTGCAATCCTTTTTTTCGGAATGATCCATCGTAAACTATTTTTTCGAACAATGGGTAAAAACGTTATCATTATCTTAATTATTAATCTTAGCTTAGGTTTTTTAATTCCAATGATTGATAACAGTGCCCACATAGGCGGATTAGTTGGTGGTTTTTTGGCGGCGTCCTGCATACACTTACCGAGAAATAAACAATGGAAACTACAAATGACTAGCCTCCTTGTGATGCTAGGAACAGTAAGTGGACTGTTACTCTTTGGTTTTTCTACCCAAGAAGATACACAACAAACGCATTTAATTAATATCCAAATTAGTCAGGAACTCTTACAAAGAGGGGAAATTGAAAAAGCCTATCCACTGCTTAAAGCTGCTGTTGATAGTGAGGTAGATATTGTAGAAGCTCATTTTTTATTAGCCTATAGTGAAGCTAAGCTAGGTTATTTGATAGATGCTGAAAGAAACCTTCTAATTACGATTGAGCAGCGTCCTTTGCTTCATGAAGCTCATTTTAATTTATCTCTCGTTTACTATGAATTAAGACAGTATCGAGAAGCGTATCTTGCTGTAGAAAAGGCGTTGGAGTTAGAGCCAAATATGGAAGAATATATTGAGTTAAAAACGACAATTGAAAAAGTACTAGAAAAACAAATGTAGATTGTAAATTGAAAAATGGAATGGTTTGAAGCCATATATTATTTTTCAATCACAATCTACAATAAAACTTAAAATCTTCCCGTATTTTTGACGACACTGTACTTTTGCCCACCCGTACTAGAAAAAATAATAATAAAGTGTGAGTATGTCTTGTGGTATAGGATAAGAGGAACACTGCTCGCCAAAGGGCTTACAACTGTTCCATCCTGTTTTTCAATGCCTAAAAAATAATATTGATAGATAGCTCCCCATGTTTGGGCAATAAGTTCCCTACTTTCCTCACTGGTTAGTTCAGGGAACGTTGTATATCCGTATTTATGTAGACTTGTTAATGGAACAGAGTGGTAGTTTTCAGA
This sequence comes from Anaerobacillus sp. CMMVII, assembly GCF_025377685.1. Classification (NCBI taxonomy): domain Bacteria; kingdom Bacillati; phylum Bacillota; class Bacilli; order Caryophanales; family Bacillaceae; genus Anaerobacillus; species Anaerobacillus sp. CMMVII. The sequence continues at coordinate 579,622 of NZ_JACEHK010000015.1, forward strand.
ATTGATTTGAAAATAATCAATTAGCTCCTCCCAGTTGTACTGTAAATTTTGATTAATAATAGTATCTAAGACTCTCTTTCCTTCTTGTTCTTCTGTAGTTTCAGGACTCTTGAAGTACACTAATGGGCTTAGTGGAGAATCGAGGATGTAAATTTGGTCATAGCTCATTGATTGCACACTCTTGGTTATATCATTTGGATAATGTAATTGACCATAGTGATAACTAATCGCCTCATAGTGTCCGCTATCTTCACCTGCAATTTTTAGAGATTGAGTTAGTTTGCTACTATTTTCTTTTGCTTGAGTTAGGATTTCTTTTAGGCGTCCATCCTCAAATAATAGGGAAATATCATGACTAAGATACAACTTTTCATTGATTTCAGACTTAGTCTTCCAAATTAATGTATACTCATCTTCGTCATTTTGATCTATTAATTCGATTGTTGTTTCCACGTGCTTATATTTCTTTGTTTCATCAATAGGAAAGTTCGCAATGGTTTCTTGTAATGTTTGATTTAAGAAAGTTACGTAATATAGAAGACTACCAGTCATTAGTGCTACAATAGTGATAATGCCAATAAGTTTTTTCAATAGATATCCCTCCTCGGACAGCCTATCTAACTTTATGTTTAAAATAAGCTAATTATGATAAAAAACTTAAGGAGTGAAGTAAATGTCGTTTACTGTTAATACAAATGAAGTCGTTGAATTGATTGAGCGTTTAGTAAACATTCCCAGCCCCTCTGGAAATACAGAAAAGGTTATCCAATTCATTGAAAAGTATTGTGATGAACTACATATCCAATCAAAACGGAATAGAAAAGGTGGTTTAGTCATTACACTTGACGGTGAAGACAATTCAAAGCATCGAATGTTAACTGCCCATGTCGATACCTTAGGTGCAATGGTAAAAGAAATCAAGAAGAATGGTCGACTTAAATTAACAATGATTGGTGGCTTTCGTTGGAATTCTGTGGAAGGTGAATATTGTCAAATAGAAACGAGTGAGGGGAACTCTATTACTGGTACGATATTAATGCAACAAGCCTCCGTTCATGTTTATAAAGATGCAGGAACTGCTGAACGTGACGAAAAAAATATTGAGGTTAGGATTGACGAGAGAGTTATGAATGATGAAGACGTCAAGTCGCTAGGAATTTCTGTTGGTGATTTTGTTTCATTTGCGCCAAGATTTGAAAGAACTGCTAGTGGCTTTATTAAATCTCGTCATTTAGATGATAAAGCTAGTGTAGCGATTTTACTTAATTTAATGAAAGAAATTAAAGAGAATGATGTGAAATTACCATATACGACGCATTTCCTCATTTCTAATAATGAAGAGATCGGTTACGGTGGTAATTCAAATATCAGTCCAGAAACTGTGGAGTATTTAGCAGTAGATATGGGAGCAATTGGGCTTGGCCAAACAACGACCGAATATTGTGTATCCATTTGCGCAAAAGACTCGAGTGGTCCATATAACTTACGCTTGAAAAATAAGCTTGTGAACCTTGCAAAAGAGCACCGTTTAAATTATGAGATTGATATTTATCCTTACTATGGTTCAGACGCTTCAGCAGCAATTCGCTCAGGCAACGATATCGTTCATGGCTTAATCGGACCAGGAATTGCAGAATCGCATTCTCATGAAAGAACACATGAGTCGTCTTTAGAAAATACTAGTAAACTAATTTATTATTATATGTTATCAGAAATGGTGTAAATTTAATTACTAATTATGCATTATTAATTATGAATGATGAAAAAACAGATTGTGAGAAATTCGCAATCTGTTTTTTCATGATTCATTCAACCTTCTGTATATTTTTTGCATGGATTTTTCTACTTTAGCTAAAAATGTAATTGAAGTGGAGGCGGTAAAATTGTCGAACGAAGAAATAAAACATAAAATATCTCGAGATTTTGAGCAAAATATCGCTTATTTGAACAAAGAACTTGGCGTCGAAAAAAGTTTTGATATAGTTAGGGTTGACCTTAAATACGGCGGTAGGAAAATGGCCATATTTATCGTTGATGGATTTGCAAAAGATGAATCGTTAACTCAAATCCAAAGAGAGTTTATGGCTATTAAAGAAGAAGAATTAACAGAAGATGCCCTACAAACACTAATTAAATCGAAGATCCCTTACGTGGAAATTGAAACAGAAAAGGATCTAGATAAAGTTGTTGATCAAGTCCTGGCAGGCCCAGCAGCTCTTGTTGTTGAGGGGATAGAAGAAGTCATTCTCATTGACACGAGAACATACCCAGTGCGAGGACCTGAGGAGCCAGATACTGAACAGGTTATTAGAGGTGCAAAAGACGGATTTGTTGAAACCATTATTTTTAACACGGCTCTTACTAGAAGGCGGGTTAGGGATCGAACACTTCGCCATGAATACATGACGGTAGGAAGACGCTCTAAAACAGATTTATGTATCTCTTATATTGAAGATATTGCTGATCCATTACTTGTTAATAACATAAGACAGGCTCTTCAGAAAATTGATACAGATGGCTTGCCAATGGGCGATAAAACGATTGAAGAATATTTATTTGGGCAACATTACAATCCTTACCCTCTAGTACGATATACCGAACGTCCAGATGTTGCGGCAGCACACCTATTCGAAGGACATGTGATTATAATGGTTGATGGCTCACCAAGTGTTATTATTACACCAACCACATTTTGGCATCACTTACAGCATGCGGAGGAATATCGTCAAAAGCCGATCATCGGGATAGCGTTGAGATTGGTAAGATTTTCGGCAGTGTGGGCATCCATTTTCCTTTTGCCTTTATGGCTTTTGTTGGCTACTAACCAAGCACTCTTGCCAGAAGGTTTAGCATACATCGGCCCAAATGAAACAGGAAGTGTACCTTTGTTAGCGCAGTTTATTATTGCAGAGGTTGGGATTGAGATGCTAAGAATGGCAGCGATTCATACACCATCTGCTTTGGCAACTGCTCTAGGTCTTGTTGCCGCAATCTTAATTGGACAAGTAGCCATTGATGTAGGGTTATTCTCACCTGAGGTCGTATTATATCTTGCCGTGGCTGCTGTAGGCTCCTTTGCGACACCAAGCTATGAAATGAGTTTAGCTAACCGTCTCATTCGTATTGTTCTTTTATTAGCGACTGGGTTTTTCCATGTTTATGGTTATGTTATCTCGATTACTCTGTTATTTTTGTTGCTGACAACAATGAAAGTCTATCACACACCTTATTTATGGCCATTTATGCCATTTTCAGCAAGAAGCTTTCGCGATGTAATCTTTAGGTCACCAATTCCGTTAAAAAGACAACGACCAACAGCCATCCATCCTTTAGATGAGGATCGATGAGGAATGTAGAATTTAGAAATAATGTAGAATGTAGAATTGCTACGAACATAATCTGAGGGTGGCTTAATGTCATCTTACAAAAAATGTTTCTTGAATATTTATTTTATCTTACTGTACTTTAGCCAAGCATCGTTTGGCTCTTCATGCTATGCTTGAAGTTTTTGAAACTAAATGAGCGATAAGACAAGTGAATTTGTCTTATCGCTCATTTAGTTTCAAAAGACGGTAAAAAAATTTCTCTATAAACTCAGGATAATGAATTTAACTTTTTCCCATATCTCTTTGGAAAGTATCATCTTCAACAAAGAAGGTATAGTCCTTCCCCGAGTTAACCGCTGTTTGGCTTGCTAGAACAAGTCCAATCGGAGTGTCATGACCATCATTTACAACAGTGAAAGGAATACGGTACTTTGATGCTTCTTTAAGATAATTAGAATACAAATGATAGGAAAGCTTACCATTGATAAATAAGTGAATGTCTTTTTTTGTTCGCATTACCTCAAGTGCTTCGGGATACATTCCCTTATGTATAACTTGCTTATTTGTTAAGGCTAAGTATATTCGCTCACTTATAGTTGATAAGAATAAGGCTCTTTCTTCTGGTAGTGTTTCTGCCCTACCGTGAATTCCTTGAAACAGTATGTCATGTAGTTTATTTTCTTGCAACTTAATCCCTCTTTTCAACTTCTTCATCATTTGAGATAAATAAATTCAATTTCTTGTCCTTAATATAAGCATACATTCATAAACTAATACAAGTATTTAAATTGAGGTGAGAGATTTTATGGCAATTATTATATCGTCTATTTTAACTGTTTTTTGGTTGGTTTGTCTACTGGTGGGTTACTTGTTTCAAGGAGAATGGAGCCGCATCAAACGGTGTTTATTTTTGTAGGGTTGGCATTTTTTCTATTCTTTTATCTTGGTATGGTGATCGGTACGAAGTTTTTAGGCTTTGTCAGTCATGGAGCTATGAGTATTTTCTTTGGTATTTTTGTCTAGGTCTAATTGGCTTTTTAATTTGGAAGTATGATCCATCTTTTGGATATGTAAAGCAAGAACCAGCATCACTAATTATTTTTCTAGTCTTTTTTTTAGTGTTAGGATTCGAAATTGCGGCTTTAGAGGTCTCACTTTGGTTCACCATTTTTGGAACGATCTTTTTTGGTGGCGGTTTATTTCTAGGGTTTATGTTTATTTATCAATTAATTCATCGGAATCGTACACCGCAAATTTTTGCGTTAATTCCACTAGTTCCCCTTCTTTTCATCGGACTTTTTAAACTGATATAATAAAAGTTATTAGACGATGAAATAGGGTGAAATATGAATGAATACAATGCATGAACTAAGACAGTTTTTACAGAAACATGGGGCGTTTATCTATACTGGTGACCGTGCAGGCGATCTTGAACTTTTTGAAATGGAGTTAAGGCAATTGTACGAGTGGAACATGATTGATATCCAGACGCTTGGACAAGGATTATTAATTTTAAGAAGAGAATTAAGTCAGCTTGATGCAAAATCTGATTGAATAATTCATTTTAAGGAACAATAGCATTAGGTGAAAAACTATGAACGTACTTTCAATGAAACATGTCTGGAAAAAAAAAGAGACAGCCTTTCTGCTTAAGGATGTCTCTCTCTTCATTAATGATGGTGAATGGCTCCTCATTTCAGGTCCAGTAGGGGATGGAAAAGAGGAGCTAAAAAAAGTGTTACTAGGTTTTGATAATGAATATGAAGGCTATATAAGTTTACACAAGAAAGACATTAAGAGTATGGAAGATTATCCTGCTAAAATTGCATTTATTCATAATCATTTAATTGACGAAAATGGCTCAAAAACAATTTATGAGTATCTCGCTTTTCCGTTAAGATTAGAAGGTTTCAGTGAAAAAGAAGTAGAAAAGAGAATTAATCATTTGCTACGACAGTTTTCCTTTTCAATGGACTTCGAAAAAATATGTATGGTCTATCACTAGAAGAAAAAATAACTGTCGCCTTTCTAAGAGCTACGATTTTGAATCCAAGACTAATTTTCATTGATGAACCTTTTTATCAATTATCGAATAGTAAACGGAAATTAATCTTAACAACAATAAAGGACAAGCTTCATGAATGGAAAGGTTGTCCCGTAGTAATTTTTTGTAGTTATATATATGAATGGCTCCCATATTGTGATCGACTTGTCATCATGAAAAACAAAACTATACTGCAAGAGGGCGAGCCAAAAGTTCTGCTAAAAGATCCGAAACATGTATTTGTGGCAAAGTATATGAATGGGGAAGGCTTTTCGTTTTGAAGGGCACCATAAAAGATCAGCAATTTTTTTCATCTGGCTATACTTGCAGACTGCCGCAAAAGCTTTATCATGAGTATCAACTTTTAACGGGCAAGAACTACTGATCGGTATTCAGGCAGAAAGTTTTCAAATCGAAGAAAATGCAAGCAAAAAAAATCATGGGTTAGTGATTAGCGTCCCTGTTCAAATCCTAAAACAGGAGAAAAATCATCTGAAAATATATACAAACGTTGGCTCCCAACCACTAGTTGCCCAAATAAAAAAAGTGGTAAATTA